>CAYQCZ010000021.1:0-18207 GCA_964415955.1 uncultured Verrucomicrobiota bacterium
ACATGGCCGCACGTTCGCTCATGGTGCCGGAACCAAGATCGGGACCGCCTTCAATCACGACGCGGGTGGGCTCGCCGCCTGTGTGGGAATCAATGACCTGGATGCGTTTCATAGGAGTTATTTTGCGGAATGCCTGACGATGAATTCCACGATGGGCGTTGAATCCTCCAATCCATGCGGATGATGACCGACTCCAGGCTTGCGGATCAATGTGATGTCGCCGCCGAGCTGCTTGTAACGCTCCGCGATCACGCCCGTATTTTCCTCCCACGGCACCACATCGTCGGCGTCGCCAAACACATGGAGCAACGGCACCCCGGCATCAGCCAGCGGCTTGAGATTGTCCACGGGATTGCCCTTCCAGGCGAGAGCCTCAGCCTCGTCCTTGAAGTCATGGACCTTCATCACCAGATCCCAGTCACGCCTGCTGCCCTTGCCCTTCCCCTTGCCGCCGGGCCAGCTCTTGAAATCGCATACAGGCGCGTCGGCATAAAGGCAGGCCACCTTGTCGGGATTCGCAATGGCCCAGTTGTAGCAATACAGCCCTCCACGGCTCAGTCCGACCAGTGCAGCCTTGTTCGCAAGGCCATATCTGCCAGTCAGTTCCTTGTAACACGCATTCCAATGTTGCACGGCTGTTGGACAGCCCAGCATGTCCTGCACCCGCATGTAAACGATGTGAAAGCCGCGTCCCAGCAGTGCGACGTCCGGCGCTGGCTTGTGTCCAAAAAACTCACCATGCCAGCACCAGGGTTTCCCCGGCGCGGCGATCTTCGGAACAACCACCAACACCTGTTTGCCATTCACCTCGAAGTCGTAACGGTCGTAGCCGTTCCACTCTGATTTCATGCCCGGGAACGGCGCTCGGTCAGCCCCGTCAACCAAGGTTGGGGCTTTGTTGTTATCTGCGGCGTGGCCGACAAACCCAACCGAAAGCAAAGTAAGAACAGCAATCAAATGCAAATGAAGTCGCATGCGGGTGTGAAGACTGTCAGGGCTGTGACAAAAGTTCAATGTGATCGAAACAAACAGAATGCGCTGTTCTGAAACGCCGATGGCAAGACGATGCAAATCGCCTAACCTGTTTCCCACATGTGAAGCGGCGCACAGAATCGAACAAAGCGGGGCGGGTCAGACGCTGGCCCGTCCGCCTGAGTGCGCTTGTCCGGAAAGTGCTGACAACCCACCCGGAAGCCGATCCTGACAACGTGAAGCACACGTTGATCCTGCTTGAACTGCCGCCGCTGGAACGTCTGCAAAGGAGCCAGGTCCGTGCCCGCACAGATGCCATTCTCAGAATGGTGAACGACGCCTCCTAGAAAGCCTGTTGAAGCGCAGGGTGCGTTTCATGATTGTCGGGCTCTCCGCTTTGACACACCAAGATGCACAGGTCGCTGCCCGGCATGTTGACCTTTGGTTTGAGAATCTGGGCGAAACCAGGATATCGCAGGCGTTGCAGGAGGTTGGCGCAGCCTGCGTTCCACCCAGCCACTTGAATCCCGCGATGCCGGCAGGCAAGGGCGCGGAACTCTTCCACCGCTGATGAACGGCCGGCAACCAATCCTGTCCGTGGCTTTCTTCCGCACCGCCTCCGGCAACGAACCCGTGCGTGAATGGCTCAAGTCCCTTTCACGTGAAGAACGCCGCATCATGGGCGAAGATGTCAAGACCGTGCAGTTTGGCTGGCCGCTTGGAATGCCGCTGGTGCGCAAGCTCGACAAGGGCCTGTGGGAAGTTCGCTCGCGCCCGCCCGACCGCATCGCGCGGGTCATCTTCACAACCGGCGAAGACCGGATGATTTTGCTGCACGGTTTCATCAAGAAATCGCAGAAAACGCCGCAGGAAGATTTGGAACTGGAGAAGACCCGCCTGCGCCTGTTACAATAATGCCGTGAAACAGGCGCACATCGGTTCTGATTTCGACGACTTCCTCAAGCAGGACGGTCTGCTTGCTGAATGCGAAGCGGGTGCGCTCAAGCGCGTCGTCGCATGGCAGATTGAGCGGGAGATGAAACGTCGCAAGATTTCCCGCGCCAAACTTGCCACCCGCATGAAAACCAACCGTGCGACCCTCGACCGCCTGTTTGCCCCAAACGAATCTGCCGTGACCATTCAACTTCTGGAGCAGGCCGCGCTCGCCCTGGGTCGCAAGCTCAAGATTGAACTGACGTAATGCTGCCCGCAGGACCGCCGCATATCGCGCCAAGGACAGGCTGATGATTCCCGCGCTTCGGGACGCTTTGGCGGCAACTCAAACGTTGAAACGGCAGAAGAAGCCCCCTGAACAGGCTCTTTCCCAAGACGTCAATGATGGCATGCAGGTGATTGAATGCCAGACGGTTGGTATTGATCAGACCCCAGCCAGCAGGCGCTCCCAAAGAGTGTCGTTGAGCATCACCTTGCTGAGGAAGTCCTTCCCTTCCTCAGGAGATTTCAGCGGGTGTGGCTGAACGGGAAGCTTGATGGTGAACAGGTTTCCCCCTTCGGGGCTGCGCCGGATGCTGATGGTGCCACCGTGGTGATAGACGATGAAGTAACAGGTCATCAGGTTGATGCCAAAGTCCTGCGGGGAACCGCTGCGCGCAAAGAAGGGATCGAACACCATGCGCAACTGCTCCACGGGCAGGCCGGGACCGTTGTCGGATATTTCAATGACGATCTGTTCCGGCTGTCCGTTCTCGCCGGGCTGCCGGGCTGCACCGACTTTCAGCCGGCTGCCGGAGGGCAGTGTCGTCAATTCATCCGCGATCAGCAGGTGAAAGAGCTGGCCGATTTTGCGCGCATCGCAATGCAGCACCGGCAGCCCCGCGGGCATGAGGTTCTCGGTGGTGATGCCCGTGCGGGCGAAGTTGCCGGACTGAGCCTGCAGCACCTCCTGCAAGGCCTGTTTGACATCCAGCTCGTCCGGGAAACCATCCGGCTCGTCCCGGGCCACGGAGGTCAGCTGGCCCAGCAGTTCGCCGATCCGCGCGAGCTGGGTCTGCACGTGGTCATAGAATTCCCTCCAGAAATTGGGGTTGCGCAGCTCTTCAAGATCAACGGCCTCCTCCTCGAGCTTTGAGGGGGCCAGATCCAGAAAGGTGCGCACGGCGACGAGGGAGTTGCGCACGTGATGGCCGAGTCCGGCGGCCAGCAGCCCGAGGCTGATCACGCGATCCGTGATCATCATGTTGTGCAGGACGGCCAGCTTTTCGTGAAGCAGCTGGTCGCGCTCCCGCTGGACCATGAAGAATTCAAGGCCGCGCCGGAGCACCACATCCAGGTCGTGCACCTCCCATGGCTTGGAAACGTATTTGTAGATGGCACCGGTGTTGACTGCGGCGATGGCGGCATCCATGTCGGCATAGGCGGTGGCAAGGATGCGGATGATGCGCGGGCGGAGCTGGCGGGCTTTTTCGAGCAACTGGACGCCTTTCTCGCCCGGCATGCGCTGGTCGGTCATGAGGAGGCCTATCTCGTCCTTGTGGGTTTCCAGAAGCTTGTAGCCGTCGGCGGCATTGGAGGCGGTCAGCACGCGATACTTGTCCTCGAACGCCATCCGGAAGTATTTCAGGGACATCTCCTCGTCATCCACGTAGAGGATGGCAAAGCGCTTGTAGTCGTAGAGGCTGGGGAGATCGGCGGCATCCATAGCTGTCTTGCTCATGTTGAGTGTGGCACTTCAATCGGGAATTCCAAAGTAAATTCACAAAAACGTCCCGGCTCGCTTTTCACCAGAATCCGCCCCTGATGCTCCTCCATGATGCGGTAGCAGATGCTCAGGCCCAGGCCCATGCCCTGGCCCACGTCCTTGGTGGTGAAGAACGGGTCGAATATCTTGAGCTGCACCTCCTCCGTCATGCCGGGCCCGTTGTCGCGGAGGATGAGATGCCTTCGCTTTCCGGACTCGACGCCGCGTATCTCCAACCGGGAGGGCGCGGAACCTTCGGGCCTGGATTTCATCGCATCAATGGCGTTCTGGAGAAGGTTCACCAGCACCTGGACCATTTTGTTGTGATTGCCCCACACGGAAAAATCCTCCGGGACCTCCAGCGTGACCTGGACATCCTTGAGTTCATGGCTCAGGAAACGCAGCGCCGAGGTGACGGCCGGGTTGACGGGCATCCACTCGTGGTGATCGGCCTTGGGATGGGTAAAAGTGCGGAGGTCGGAGACGATGTTCTTCACCCGGTCCACGCCTTCCTGGATGTCCTTGATGATCTCAGCGAAGAGCGCACGGCGGTCCTCGGGAAGCTCGGTGCCCAGGCCCTTGAGGGCGTGGAGTCCGGTCTTGGCGTAATTCAGTGGATTGTTGATCTCATGGATGATGCCCGCGCTCATGCGGCCCAGACCGGCCATTTTTTCGGCCTGCACGAGTTGCGTCTCTGTTTCCTTGAGCTGGTCGAGTGTGGCTTCGAGGATTTTGTTCTGACGGGCGAGGTTGCGTTGGAGTTCGTGGGCCTGGATGAGATTGCGGATGCGGACGTGGAGCTCGGTGCCGGAAAAGGGCTTGGGCAGGAAGTCGTTGGCCCCGGAGGACAGGGCGGCGATCTTGGTGGGCTCATCCGCCCGGGCGGTGAGCATGATGGCGGGTATGAGGCGTGTGCTCGTGCGCTCGCGCAACTCACGGCACACCTGAAGGCCGTCCTTCTCCGGCATCATCATGTCCACCAGCACGATGTCGGGCAGATACTGGGCCGCCTTGTCGATGGCCTGCTGGCCATCCACGGCGTCAATCACTTCATAGTGCCTGCTCAGCTGGGATTTGAGGAAACGCAGCATGTCCGGTTCATCGTCGGCCACGAGCACCGTCGGGCGCCGGCCATGGGTGCGGGGCATCTCCGCCGGGAGGATGGCATCGCGTGGCGAGGTCATGGACGGAAAGAGTTCGGCGCGGCGGTAGAGGTTGTCCAGCCACGCATTGTCCGGGGCGGGTTCATCAACAATGGACTTTTCCGTGGGAGAGCCGGTCGTTGTCTCGATGTGGCCGGGGGTTTGGAGCGGCAGGCGGACGCGCATGGTGGTGCCGCTGCCTTCCGTGCTTTGCACTTCGACCTTTCCTCCATGGGCTTCGACCAGGTCCTTCACCAGGGCCAGGCCAATGCCGGCACCCTGATGCTTGCGCTGGGAGGAGGTGTCCGCCTGCCAGAACCGGTCGAACACATGCCTCAGCTTGTCCGCGGCAATGCCGATGCCGGTGTCCGAGACTTCGAGGATCATCGTGTCCTCCTCCCGCCTGGCAGCGACCGTGACGCGGCCTCCGGGCGGGGTGAACTTGATGGCATTGAAAAGGAGATTGAGGATGATTTTTTCCAGCTTGTCCCGGTCGGCGGCCAGCGGGGGGACCGCGCCCTGCATGTCCACGGACAGTTTGACACCCTTGTCCTCGGCCACCTTGCGCACGGAGGTGCCCAGTCCGTTGAGAAAGGCAGCCATGTCGATCTGCTCGATCTTCAGGCGCAGCTTGCCGTCCTCCAGCCGGACGAGGTCGAGCAGGTCGTTGATGAGCTTGAGCAGGCGCATGCCGTTGTTCTGCATGGTCTGGAGCCACTCGCGCTCCTGCCCGCCGAGGTTGTGGGCAGACTGCGCCATGAGGGATTCCAGCGGTGCCAGGAGCAGCGTCAGCGGCGTGCGCAGCTCGTGGCTGATGTTGGCGAAGAAGCGGCTTTTGACCTCGTCCAGCTCGATGAGTTTGCGGTTGGAGGCCTCCAGTTCCTGACGGCTCCTGTTCAACTCGAAGGTGGCCTCGAATTCCCGCTGGCGCAGCCGGCTTTGGAAGTAGCTGCCCGTGACCACCACCATGCCCGTGAGCACGATGAAGTAGAAATTGTTGAACATCACGCCGGGCAACGGCGGGGACGGGTTGGCGGCGCAGGCGACCACATACATGCCGGTCACGAGCAGGACGGCCACCACGCTTTCCTTGAACGTCCAGTGCAGGATCAAACCCACGACCAGCAGCACGAGGTTGAGCCCGGCGTAATAAGGGGAATTCCAGCCGTCGGTCTGCTGGATCATGAGGGCAATGCACGCGGAGGGGAACATCGCCAGGGTCACACCCAGCGCGCGGTGGCGTCGCCGTCCCCAGGAGGAGCGGACCACCAGCCAGAACACGCCGATGAGCAGGGAGCAGATCAGGCGCAGGCCGAGGAATTTCCAGAAATGCTGGGGGTAAACAAACCAGTCCAGAGTGAACCCTGCGGGCATCAGGATCATGCCCACAAGGCAGCCCACCTGGATGTTGCTTACCGTGACCTCGCGATCGTGATCCGCATAGGCCTGGCGGATCTCAATCGGCTTGTCGTTCATCTCACCCGGCATCGTGTGGCTTTCTGACCTCGATGAACACGTTCACCCCTGTGGCATCGGCCTGCACGGTGAACGAGCCGGGCGGGGCGAACTCGGGCACAAGCTCGAGAAGCTGCGCCCGGTCCCGGCAGATCAGGTGCCACTCCAGCAGATATTCCATGGAGTGACGGAACGGCTTGGAGGCATCCACATTGGTGGCCACCAGCAGGCCTCCGGGAGCCAGCAGGTCGTAGAAAATGTTCATCAACCGCTTGCAGATGCGGTCGGACATGTAGTCGAAAAGCCCGGCGCAATACACCACGTCATAGCTGCCGGCCTTGAGGTCCGGACTGTTGCGCCCGGCCTCCTTGAGCAGTTGATGGACGGATTTCATGAGGAATTGAAGCCCCGTCTGGCGGCGGTGCTGCATCTTCAAATCCGTCAGCAGCCTGGTGGTGTGCGCGAGTGTCTCGTCGTTGAAATCCAGCAGGCTGAAATCGGCGCGGTCGCACAACTCATCCTGTGCGAGGAACTCCTGGATTTCCCTGGCGGGCCCGCAGCCAAGGTTCAGCACGCGTGCCCGGCGGCCCAAACGCGCGACACGCCGCGTCTCGTCTGAAAGCAGCTTCAGCAGATACTTGATGCGGTTGCGATGGGCCTCGGCTGGAGGGTTTTTCAGGAAGCAGACGTTGACGATCTTGGCAAAGAGCGAACTGCCCTCGAGCGGGTCGCGCAGGATCATGTTCACCATCTCGTAATCGCCCGCATAGCCCAGGGGCTTGCGATACGTGCGATAGACAAAGGGCGAGCAGAGCACCAGCGGGTGGAGCTGCCTGCGGGCATAGGCGCGGTGGGTCGGGGCCTGCTCCTCGCCAATCTTGTCAGCCACGTCGTCAAAGTTGCTGAACCACGACATCACCATGGGCAGCATGGGCTCCTGAATCTGGCCGATGACCTCCCTCTCCATGGTGGCGCGGTTGCCGCTGGGCTCGGACCGGATGGCCAGCTCGATCTGCTCAAGCCAGCGACGCAGGTCCATGAGGAGCGTCTGGAGATCTGCGATCATGATCTTGAACTCCGGGCTGACGCTGCGCGTTTTATGGTATTCCTGGATGAACTCCTCGAACTCGGCACGCAGCCGGGCCTGCTGGTTGATCGGGGAGAAGACATCCACGTCCAGCCAGGCATCGTCGAGCGTCGCCTCGCAGACGAGGATGATGCCGGTGTTCACCAGGCTGCTGACAACCGCGCGTCCGGAGTAAACCAGCCGCTCGTTCATCACGATCTTGAAGTCGGACAAGACCTCGGAGAGCTGGAGGATGCTGTAGGGGTTGTAAACCTCGAATACCGCGAGATAGCGCGTGAGCCTCAGCAGGCTGGCCCGCACCTCGATCCCCTGGCTGTTGCGGCAGAGAATGAAGCTGTCTCTCTGGCTTCCTGCCGACGTGATGAGTTTGTTCGTCGTGCTCACAGTCTGATGCCTTCAGCAGTGGATGCCTGAATCCAGTGGAAAACTAAGCGTATAAAAACCAGCGCGATACGAAGCAACGAAGCATTGGGATGGCGCGTTTGAATTGGAAGCATGGATTTTGCCGCCGCGCGAAATGTTTTAAGAAGCCTGCCGAATCCGCCGCGTTTGCTCTTGTCACGCCGTGGGATTTTTGAAATCTGTGTCCCGTGCATCCCCGGATTCCATCCACCCCCCCGTTTCGCCCAATGCACTTCAGAAGCATTTCATTCGCAGCCACCCTGCTGATCACGGCGGCCTCCACGAAGGCCGAGGGTTTTCGTAATCCACCCGCGGGCAATTTCGGGGTGGGACGGGCCGGCGGACGCATCGCGCAGGTCGATGATGTGTCAGCCGTGACGCATAACCCGGCCAATCTCGTTGATCTGACGCGGACGCAGATGTCCTTCGAGCCGGGGTTCGTTTACATCAGCACGGACTACGACGGTCCTGGCGGCGCCACGGCCGAGAGCACGTCGCCCTTCAAGATGCTACCGGCGTTGTTTGCAGGCATGCCGTTGTTCGAAGGCAGGGCGGCGGTGGGCCTGGCGGTGACCAGCCCTTACGGACTTTCCAATGAATGGGCCATCCGGGGCGGGTTTGCGGACACCACCACGCCGTTCAGCATGCGTTATCAGGGCGCGTTTTTCTCCGAGCTGGTCACGATCAACACCCAGCCCACGATCGCCGTCAAACTGCACGACAACCTGTCCTTCGCCGCCGGACTCAATGTCATGTGGTCCCAGCTGAAGTTTGAGCAGTTTTATCCATGGGCGTTTGCCCTGGCCACGCCCGGCCTGCCGGATGGCATCGCCAGCTCCGAGGGCAATGGCACCGGGCTGGGGGCCAATTTCGGCCTCACCTGGCGCATCACGGACAAACACCGGCTGGCGGCCACCTTCCGCACCGCAGTGGATGTCAACTACTCCGGAGATTTCAACATCAGCAACATCCCGGCGCCCATTCCCGGTGTGACGCCGCGCAGCGCTTTTTCCAGCGGCATCAAGTTTCCCGCCATCGTGGGGCTGGCCTACGGCGTCCAGTTGACCGACAAGGTGCGTGTCGAGGTGCAGGGCGAGTGGCTGGAGTTTTCCAATTTTGACACATTGCCTCTGAACGTGGGCAACAACGCGGTGCTGTTCCCCGGCGGCACCAATTTCCGCCAGTCGTGGAAGGACACCTTCACCCTCGGCGTGGGCGGCGACTGGCGGTTCCACGAGAACTGGGTGTTGCGCGGCAGCTACCAGTATTACCAGACCCCCGTGCCTTCGGACACGCTGTCGCCATCGATTCCCGATGCGAATCAAAATGCCATCACCATCGGCGTGGGCTGGCAGCGCGGGCGGCATGGCCTGGATGCGGCCTTCTCGGAAGTCTTTTACGGCACACGCAACATCACCGGAAACCAGAACGCGACGTTCAACGGACGTTACCGCACCACCGTGCACATCTTTTCACTGGGATACCGCTTCGCATTCTGAACATCCCGCGCCGCCCGCAGGACGTTTCAGAGGCGATCCTGAAGGCCCAGATTGGCCACCACACGGAGTGTGGAATGGGACTTGTTCAACGTGTAGAAGTGCAGCCCCGGCGCGCCGCTTCGCAGCAACCCCGCGCACTGTTCCGTGGCATGGTCGATGCCATACTGCTTCACCGCTTCATCATCGGAGCCCAGTTCCTCCAGCCGCTTCAACATGCCTTGTGGAATGGTGGCCCCGCACAGCTCGGTGAACTTGCGGATTTGCCCGCCGCTGAGAACCGGCAGCACACCCGGGCAGAGGGGCACAGTCACGCCGAGTTTCTTCTGCATGTGATCACGGAAGCGGAAGTAATCCTCGTTGTCGAAAAACAACTGCGTGATCACAAAGTCCGCGCCGCTGTCGATCTTGCGCTTGAGCCGGTCCCAGTCCACCTCGCGTCCTTCCTTGCAGGCGATGTGGCCTTCGGGAAATCCAGCCACTCCGATCGAGAATCCGCCGAGGGATTTGATGAATGCCACCAGCTGGTAGGAATACTCAAAGCCCCCCTCGGTGGGCACCCATGCGCCCGTGCCAACGGGCGGGTCGCCACGCAGTGCCAGGATGTTCCTGATGCCCAGCCTGCGCGCCTCCTCCAGCACGGCGGCAATCTGCCCGCGGGTCGAGTTCACGCAGGTCAGGTGTGACATCGCCGTCAAACCGTGGTCGCGCTGGATGCGGTCCACGATCATCAGAGTCTTGTCCCTGGTGCTGCCGCCGGCCCCGTAGGTGACCGAACAATAGTCCGGCCGGATGGCCATCAATTCCGGCAGGGTCTTTTCCAGGAGGTTGGTGTCGCCCTCGGCCGTCTTGGGCGGGAAAAACTCGAAGGAAAGCACCGGCCTGCCCTCACGGTGGCAGGCTTCGTGTATGTCGCGGATGAAACGCATCGGGCGGATACTGTGAGCAAACAATCCCCATTTCAAGTGCCGGGCAGGAGGGCTTTCGGGCAAAGCCGCCGGAGGGCGGGCCCGGGAGGTGCGATTTCAGGCTTGGAACTTCGCCGGACATGCGCCATTGGACAGGGGTCATTCGCCAGCGATGAATCTGCCCAACAAGCTCACCGTGTCACGCTTTGTGCTCACCGGCGCCTTCCTGGCCGCCGTGTTCTGGCGCGGACCGGTCAATGACACGCTGGCGCTGGCGCTCTTCTCCGTGGCGAGTCTGACGGATTATTTTGATGGCAAGATCGCGCGTGAACGCAAGTTGATCACCAGTTTCGGCGCGCTCATGGACCCGCTGGCGGACAAGATTCTGACCTGCTCGGCCTTCATCGCGCTGGTCGAGCGCCACATGAAATCCATGGCGGCCAACGATCTGCCCGTGGTGTTTCACCTCGGCGATTACGCGCTCTATCCCAAGGTGGAGGCATGGATGGTGGTCATCATCGTCGCCCGGGAGCTGGCCATCACCGGGCTGCGCCTGCTGGCGGCATCCAAGAACCAGGTGCTGGCCGCCGAGCGCTACGGCAAGCACAAGACCATCTCCCAGATCGCCGCCATCATCGCGCTGCTGGTGATGGATGCCTACGATGAATGGTGGCCGTGGCTCCACGAGTTCTTCGAGCCCTGGACGCCTGCATTTGCGTTGCTGGCGCTGTGGCTGACGGTGCTGCTGACGGCCAGCTCCGGGATGCTGTATCTCTGGCGCAACCGCGCCGTCTATCTCAACGACATGTAAGCGCCATGCCAGGCATCTCCAGCCGGGACAAGCTGATCGTGTGGGTGGCGCAGGGTTTCGGATCCGGCCTCGCACCTTTCGCTCCGGGCACGTTCGGCACGGCAGTGGGGTTGCTGTGGTTTGCCCTGCTCCTTCTGCCGGGCAACCTGTGGGTGTATGCGGCCGGAACCACCGGAGGTCTGCTGGCCTCGGTGTGGCTGTGCGGCGAGGCGGAACGCATCCTCGGGAAACACGATCCCGGCTCGGTGGTCATCGATGAAATCACCGCCATTCCGCTGGCTTTCGTCGGATGGGTGGTGCTGGTGCAGTCGGACATGGGACAGTTTCCTTCAACAGCGATTTTCTTCCGGCACAACTGGATCATCACCTTGGGACTGTTCATCGCGTTCCGCATCGCTGACATCTGGAAACCCTGGCCGGTGAGGCAGAGCCAGTCCCTGCCCGGCGGATGGGGTGTGACCATGGACGACGCACTGGCCGCCGCCTATGTCAATGCCGTGAGCGTGCCGGTGCTCCTTTGGCTGCGGCAGTAGGTTTCAATTCGCGCCAACCCTTCTGGAGTCTTGCTTGTTGCAGGGGAATTATGATAAGCATCGCTTGTCTGTTCCATCTATACGACTCACACCCAACCAACCATCCACCTGCTGATGCGTGAGTCGTCATTTTCTTCACGCAGGAAATCTCTTTCAACTCTTATGAAACGCATTCTAACCATCCTGCTGGCGGCCGTGTCCGTCGCCGTGTTGGCCGGTGTAGCCAACAATCAGCCTCCCACAGTGGGCATCACCACGCCCGCAGCCGATGCCGTCGTCTCCTCACTGACCGCCATCAATGCCACCGCCACGGACGTGGATGGCGAGATTGCGGGTGTCACTTTCACACTGCGCGAACTGGGCATTCCAGGCACCGCGGATCGCTGGTGGAATGGAACGGGATGGCAATCGTTCCCGTATGACTTCAATGCCGACGGTCATGACGGCGTCTGGTCGCCGGAATCGGGATTTGTGTATCCGCCACTGAACAGCGGGCGGGCCTATCGCATCGAGGCACAAGCAACAGACAACGGCATGGCAACCTCCACGATAGCACAGAGGAACTTCTCCTCGGTCATCACCACGTTGAACTGGGACAACGGCGCGACCGAAGCCGGCACGGCGGTCATCTCCCATCCCAACGCCAATGGCGGCGACTATTATTTCAAGGTGACCACGCAGGGTGTGGCGGCGGGCGGCTGGCGCACGATGCTGGACGTTACCGCGGGCGAGGCGGACCTTTACATGCTCAAAGGCGGACTGCCGCGTCCTGACAGTTATCATTACAAATCCGACCGCACGGGCGACGACGGCTTCGTGCTGCACAGTTCGCAGTTCGCCGCCTCGGAGGAATGGTTCATTCTTGTGCGGGCCACGGCCGGCTCGCAATGGCAGTTGGTCACCGGCGAAGTGAACGTGCAGAACCTTGGCACATTGACGGCGAACGGCTCCAGCAGCAGCGGGTCCGTGATCATCGGGCCGGAGGGCATGAAAATCTTTCGCACCACGATCCCCGCCAACACGCTGGCATGGAGGTTGTGGTTGAACGGCGATGGACGTGCCATGCTGGTGAAGAAGGGCGACATCGCCCATCCGGCTTCCCACGAAGTGAATCAGGCCGCCCAGATGCTGCTGGTGCCGCCCTATCTCACCACGGGTGATTACTTCGTCACGGTTACCGGAGCTCCGGGCGAGGAAATCAACCTCGATTCCCGCCAGCAGACGGTGACGGACATCAGTTTCAGCTCCTCCACACCGGCGAACATCACCGGCTACGGCTACACCACCTATCGGGTTCAGGTGCCCGTCGAGCAGATTGCCTGGGAGGTGCAGGTGATCCCCACCAGCGGGAACCCCAACCTGGCCCTCCGCCGCAACGAAGTGCCGAACGAATACGTCCACACCGCCTATTCCCAGGCGGAAGCGAACATCACGGACAGTGTCGCACTGGTCCCTGAAACCCTCAGCGACGGCACGTTTTACATCACCGTGTATGGCTCCGGGGCGCACTCTTTCACACTCACCAGCGGCAATCCGGTAATCACCGAGATCAACTTCACCACGCAGATCGTCAATGATGCGCCCAACAAGGTCGGCTGGCGCTACTACAAGATCATCGATACCGAAGGGCAGCTCGGGCAGTTGGGATGGGAATTGTTTCTTCAGAATCAGCCGGAGGGCACTGAACTGGCCATCCGCCGGAACGCCGTTCCCGGCCGCTGGGTGGCGTATTCGTATCCCTTCGGTGGCTACCACATCGACCAATCCTCCACCGATGGCTATCTCCAGCGGCCGGGCCATCAGGCGGACATTTACTACATCGGCGTCTATCAAGCCGAATCGGCACTTGGTTCGTTCACGCTGAACACCCGCCCGTTGCCCGCGCCGACGCTTGCATTCAATGGTCCGGGAAACAGCACCACTGTCGTCAATCAGCCTGCGGACCGGTGGAAGTTTTTCCGGGTGGATGTGCCATCGGGCGTGCTGGGATGGGATTTGCGATTGAAGAATGTCTCGGGTCTGCCGCGCATGGTGGTGCGGCGGGATTCGCTGCCTGCCGGTTTCTTTACCACCGGCAACTATTCCCTGCACGCGGACACCTGGCCCACGGGTGTGCAATATATGCCTTATACGGACTTGACCGGCTTCCAACAGAATGCGGATGGCAGCAATCGCGACAGCCAGATGCTCGTGGCCAGCATGGGCTATTCGCTGGAGCCGGGGACGTATTATGTGGGCGTCAGCGCCCACAGCCAGGAGGCCGGAACACCACTGAGCTACACCCTCGAGAGCCGCGGCATCGGTGCCGGTCAGGCCATCACCATCGCCGATCTGGATTTCTCCAGTGGCAGTGTGACGGTCAATGATCTTCCCGAGCGCGAGGCGGCATTCTTTCGCGTGGTGGTTCCGGCCAGCACGCCCAACTGGAAACTGCGGGTGACGCCGAGTGTGGGTGATGTGGCATTGTTGTTGAGCGAAGGTCTGCCACCCAACCAGACCACGGCCAGCGCCTACTACTCGCAATCGCCCAAAGCCCGTGTGGACAAACCGGGCAAGGAACACCTGCTCCTGCTGCCATCCCAGGGCCAGACCACGATTCAAGCAGGCACCTACTATCTGGCGGTTGTCAGCCAGGGACAGAATCCCACCACCACGCGTTCGGGCACGGGCAATGCATCGTTCACATTGGAAAGCCTTGGCAGTGTCACACCCACGGCCATTGGAACCCTCGGCGCGGTGGGCGCAGCAGACTTGACGGTGAGCGGTTCGGTGGAGGCGGGCGAGATCAAGGTTTACACCATGCAGGTGCCGTCAGGCACCCTGGTGCTGGAGAGCAGGCTGGAGATCAGTGCGGGCTCGCCCACGGCCACATTCTATGTAGGCAGTGCCATTCCCGCTCCAAGACGTATCAGCGATTACGGGGTGACCGGTGGTGAGGGCAGTTTGTTCGAACTCCCGTATGGTATCGAGCTGCTGCACACCCTGCCGAACCCTGCTTCTGGAGCCTATACGTTTGCAGTGAAGGGCGATCGCCATTTTGAAGGCGCCTTCCCGGTCGATGGACAATTCACCCTCCGTTTCCGCGCTGCGGAACCGCAGACCATCGCCATGGACGGCGGCAGTGTGCAGGTGACAGGCCAGCCGGGTGGCGAGTGGCGTTACTTCCGCGTGGTGGTGCCTGATGACGCCAATCTGAAGGGATGGGACTTGCGGCTGGCCAACGTCACTGCGGGCGATCCGAGATTGGCGGTGCAAAAGGACAGCCTGCCCAGCTACATCCAGTCGCATGCTGATCTGACCAGCTACACGTTGGATCCCGGCATGGTGGACGTCCTTGGAAGGACGCGCATCGCCGGGATCGGTCCGAACCATCCGGCGGGTGTTTATTACGTTGGCGTGAAGAGCTGGTCGGGCAATCAAAGCGTCAGCTACACATTGGTCAGCCGCGGGATTGGAACGGGTTACACCATCCCGGTCACGCCGCTGTCCTTCAACGGCGGGTCTTCCGTGATCACGGGTCTTCCGGCCCGGGGAAACGCATTCTACAAGGTCACAATCTCCGCCAACACACCGAGCTGGCAGTTGAAACTGACCGCGACCAGCGGAGAAACACGCCTGCTCTGGCGACCAGCCATCATCCCGGACGCACTCAGCTACAGTGAAACCCGTATTGCAGACAAACCAGGGGATGAACACTTCGTGCTGGCCGCACCCGATGGACAGCAATTTCTCGCACCCGGTGATTACTACGTCGCCGTGGCCAGCAAGGGAGTGGAGCCAAGTTTGGGTTATCCCTACACCATCGGCACGGGCAGCAGCAGCGCGACATTGCAAAGCATCGGCGTGTTGCCGGTCGCCGACGTGGGCACGCTGGCCTCGGGCACGCTGGTGCAGGCGGGCACCCTCGCCTATGGCGAATCCAAGGCCTACGACTTCACCGTGCCACCCGGCACACCGGCCTTCACCATCCGCCTGGAAAACGTGACCGGCAGTCCTGGCGTCCATGTGCGCCCAGACGCTCTCATGCCGAACCAACCAAGTTATTCATACGACACTTACGGCTATGAGGGTGGATCGGCGCCCTTCAGCACGGTGGGTGCAACCTATCCTGAAACTTACGCCAACCCAGCCGCCGGCACCTGGCGCATCCGCGTGAAAGCCAACCGGGTGACTGGTGGTCCGGGGCCGGACGCCGCCTACACGCTGCGCATCGAGCCGCAGACTTCCACGGATGTGGCCTTCCGGGATGGCAGCACGGCGGTGGCAAACCAGCCGGGTTACACCTGGCGCTTCTTCAAATGCATCGTGCCGGAAGGTGTGGATGGATGGGATTTGCGCCTCACCAGCATCACAGGGTCAGGAATGCCGCAACTGGTCATCCGCAGGGATTTGCTGCCCGGAGACTCTGGGTCTGGCATCAGTGCCGGAAGCAGCGAATGGCCGTCCGGCTCCCAGTTTTCTCCCTATGCCGATCCGACTTTCAGAAGCTTCTCCGCTGCTGGCGTCGATGAAACGGGCCGTCGGGCCGTGCTGGGCATGGGCGAGCCTCTGCAACCAGGCACGTATTATGTTGGTGTCCGTGAGACCATCGGTTTTTCCACCGGCTACACCTTGACCAGCCGCGCCATCGGCAGCGGTGAATCCATCCCGGTATCGACACTGGATTTCGCCAATGGCACAGCGCCAGTCACTGGACTGGCCCCGCGGGACATCGCGTGGTTCAAGGTGTCCGTTCCCGCCAATGCGACTTCATGGAAGCTGCGCCTGGCCGCCACCGCCGGTGAATCCATGATGGTGGTCAACCGCAACTACCTGCCCACCAGCGTCAGCGGTCATCGCGCGCAAAAGGCGGGCAACGAGCATCTCTTGATGCTGCCCAGCAGCTTTGGCGGGCTGGTCCCCGGCTCCACCTATTTCATCGGTGTGGTCAGCGAAGGTGTGAATCCTCCGGCGTCTGACAGGACTGGGACAGGCACCATCGGCGCCACGCTGCAAAGCCAGGGAACACTGCCGGTGGCGGAGCTCGGCACGCTGGGCCTCAGCGACATCGTGGTGGTGGATTCCGTCGAGGGCGGCGAGGTGAAGGCCTACCGGTTCACAGTGCCTGCGGGGGCTTTGAACGTCGAGGCGCGCCTGCAAAATCGTTTGGGCAACCCGGTCATGAGCCTGGGGGGGGCGTCAGGCATTCCCCTGATGGACAGTGGCATCAGTTACGGCATCAAAGGAGGCAACACGACGCCTGCCGCAGTCGGTGCCGACCTGATACAACTCTTCTACAACGGCTCCCAGCCGGACGTGACCTACACGCTGGTCGTGCGCGGTGCCGATGTGACTGGAGCCCATCCGGATGCCAGTTACACGCTGCGCCTGCACCAGACCATCGTGCCGCAATTGAATTTCGATGCCGCGCAGAACAGCGGCGGCGGCACGCACACGGACTCCGCGTCGCTGGCTGATGGCGAAAAGAAACTCTACCGGTTTGTGGTTCCGGCCGAAGTGGGCGGTTCCCCCGTGATCGGCTGGCGGCTGGACCTGAACGTCTCCCAGGGCAGCGCGTTGATCCGGTATCGTCAGGGTGGTCTGCCGGATAATTCCTATGCAACCAAGACGTCCTACGAGCGAACCACCATCGTGGCTCCACCTTTCCTGACACCGGGAACGTGGTTTGCGGAGGTCGTCGCATCCGGTGCGACCACCTATCAACTCACCAGTTCCTCGCTGGCGCTCCAGCGTCCGGCCTGGCAGATGCCCGCCGCCGGACAATCACCCGCGACGCCCGGATTATCCGCACCCTTCTTCGGTGACACGGGCGTGAATGTCTCAGGAAATGCCCTTGCGGGTGATCAAGGCATTGATCTGGCCCATGGTGATTACCACTTCTACGCAATCGACGTGCCGCAGGGGAATGCCGGGCTGATCCGTGCACGTCTGGATGCCATCAGCGGCGACCCCAACCTCCTGCTCCGTCGCGGGAACGTGCCCACCAGCTCGGATTACGACCGGTCGATGAGCCAGACAGGAACCGAATACGCCAACTGGGTGCCCTTGAACGGGCGTTACGAGCATCACCTGCCGCCAGGGCGCTGGTATATCGCCGTTTACACCGGAGGCCAGTCGAATGTGCGCTATCGCCTGCGCCTTTCCACCGGCAATGTGCAGGACCTTGCCATGAACGGTGGCAGCCTGAACAACCAGACCCTGGCCGCAGGCGACTGGCGCTATTACCGGGTGCAGGTGCCATTCGATGCGCCCTACAACTGGCATGTGACATTCAGCCAGACCGTGGGCGACGTGGTCATGCATGTGCGGGACATCATTCCTCCCGGAAATGGAAACTCGGGCAATGACCTGCGTGACTGGCAGGCCGACTCCAAGGCGTATGAGAACTACCCCTCCTACGACCCTCCGGGAACCTACGACTTCCCCCTGCCGCCCTTGCGACCGGGCAGCGTGTATTATCTGGGCTTCCGCGCAGTGACAGATGCGACGTTCGACGTCAGCAGCAGTGTGAGCGGGGGCACGCTCGGTGTTTTCCCGACGATCGGTTTCTACAACACCACGTTCAATGACACGATTCCTGCAGAAAGCGCGCGCTGGTATCGCATTGATGTGCCGCTGGACGCCCTGCGCTGGAAACACACGTCCACCCATGCAGCCAATGTGATCATGTCGCTTTATCCCGGCACCATCCCCAAGCCGGAAC
>CAYQCZ010000022.1:0-17998 GCA_964415955.1 uncultured Verrucomicrobiota bacterium
TGTTGGTCTGTTGCAAATTGCCGAACGATGGCCGAATCCGAGAAGAGATTTCTCACACCGGCTTTCGCTACGCCTCGGTCGTCGTCCAGTTCATCGCACAGGCTTTCAAGCAGTCCACCTCCGATGACCTTTGGCAGCACAGCGAATCCAAGCTGTTCGAGTTGATTGTCCACACTTTGATTTCCAGCGCTCATTCACTTCGTTCCCACACACACCACCTGCCCCCGGGTCCGGAACAACAGCGCGCCATCGGCCAGTGCGGGCGTGGCGAGGCAGGTTTCGCCGAGGTCGTTGGTCGCAGTGATGCTCAGCGTGTCGCCCAAAGGAACGACATACACCTTGCCCGTTTCGCTGGTGAAGTAGAGGCGGCCGCCCGACGCGACTGGCGACGCCGTGTAGCCCTGGCCGGCGGGCAGGCGTTCGCTGAACTGGATGTCGCCCGTGCGCGCGTCGAAGCACGTCACCACGCCCGCGTCCGAGCAGCCGTAGAGCCGGTCGCCGACGAGGATGGGCGTCTGCATGTAGTTGCCCTGGCGCGGGTGCGCCCAGGCGATGGCGTTGTTTGGTGTGCCGACTTCAAACGGTGTGATGTTGCCCGAGGCATCGAGTCGCACCGCGCGCATGGGACGAAACTGTCCGTGTGCGCTGGTGAGATAGGCGAACCCGTGGCCGATGATCGGCGTGGGCACCGGGATGTCCCCGCCGCCGTCGAGCTTCCACAGTTCCTTCCCAGTGGCGAAGTCGTAACCACCGGTGTGACGCCAGCCGTTGACGATGATCTGCGTGCGGCCGCCGTGCGTAACCACCGCCGGCGTGCTCCACGTGGGCACGTCCTTGCGTGGCGCGCGCCAGAGTTCGCGTCCGTCCTTGAGGTCGAACACCGCGAGGAACGAACCCTCCTGCACGTCGCATTGCACGACCACCTTGCCGTCGTGGATGACGGGGGAACTGGCAAAGCCCCATTGCGCAGACTTCGATTTGAAGTAACCGGCATCCATCGGTCCGAGCTCCTTTCGCCAGAGCTGCGTGCCGGCTAGGTCGAAGCAGAACAAGCCTTCGGAGCCGAACAGAGCGACGATGCGATGTCCGTCGGTGGCCGGGGTGGAGTTGCAGTGCGTGGCCTTGGGATGCCGCTTCACGCGCGGCACGGCCTCGAGCGCGAGCGTGTTCCACAGGACCTTGCCCGTGGCGAGGTCGAGCGCGAGCAGGCGCCATTGATTGGGCTCGTTCTCCTGCACCGAGCCGATGCTGCCGTAGAGGCCGACCTTGAGTTCGTTGTCGCCCGGTTTGACCGCCGTGGCCACAAACACGCGGTCGCCCCACACGATGGGCGACGCATGGGCGAGTCCGGGAACAGGCGTGCGCCAGCGGATGTTCTCGCCGGTCTCGACGTTCCAGGTCGTCGGTGCGGCGGGGCCGTCGATTTGGCCGGATGCAGCGGGCCCGCGGAACTGGGGACAGTGGGCGGCGGGAAGTGAGGTGACTGCCAGAAGCAGGGCGAAAATGGGGGCGATGGTCCTCACAAAATGAATTCGGCTGACACCTTGGAATTCAACCGACGTTCATCGAAATCCTCGGGTAGAGGTCGTTCAGCCAGGAGTGACATGCTCAGGCGGTGAATCTCGTCCATGGTGGCCAAGGAGGCAGGACGTATCTGGCCAGACCAGTCGGGAAACTCCAAATCGAGAGCCACCGATGGTGTGGTCCGATACGGAACCGCCGCTTCATTCAGCGCAGAAGCGGGAGAGCTGTTCGTAGAGTTCTGCTGTTCCATATTTTGTCACCAGTTCACGAAACTCGGGGGTCTTTACGTCAACCCGGTTGTTCACGATCAGATTGATCACATCGTCCATATCCTTCAAGACACGGATCCCATGTGGATTCTTGAGCGCGTGAAACTTGAGCGCCAGGAGATGATCGAGGGATGGAACCCGGACTGCATGGCCTTCCAGTGTTCCAGTCTCAGATGCTCCAGCCATCTTGGCGAAGGTGGCGGCATTCACCAGCATCAGATCCAACCGCCACGCGGTGGGTTCGATTGGCGAAAGCTGCAGGAATGTCCCGCCGTCGTGGAAGACCTTCAATCCAAGCCGTTCGGCCAGCCTTTTCCACGCCTCCCGATCTACTGATGACACAAGGATGTCTGTGTCTTCCGTGGTTCGAGAGTAGTGATGATGCACCACCGCGTGCCCGCCGATCACCAGGAACTGCAATCCGTTCCGGGCAGCTTCTTCGGCAACATGGGCAAAGGTCGTCATCGGCTTCAGTTGTTCTCCGACAGACCTTCCTTATGCCCGAGGTTCTTCACCGGCGCGAAAATGGCCTGCACTTCCTTCAGCAGGGCGTCGTCGATCGGCTTGGACAGCCAATCGGCCCACTTGCGAATGTTCTTTGGGCTGGCGCTGCCAGCGACGGTCGTCGTGATGTCCGGGTTCTCGCACGAGAACTGGAGCGCGAGTTGCGCGATGTCCACGCCGCGATCGGCGCAGAGCTTGGCGGCCTTGCGCGCGGCGTCCTTCACGTTCTCGGGTTCCTTGAGCCACTTGGGCAATTCGGCGTTCGTCAGCAGGCGCGCGCTGAACGGGCCGGCATTCATCACGCCCACGCCCTTCTGCTTGAGATAGGGAACCATCTCGTCGGCGAAGCGCGTGTTCTGGAGCGTGTATTGGTTGTAGCTGAGCACACAGTCCACGTCCGTTTGATCGAGGATGAACTTGAAGATCTTCATCGGGTATCCGCTGAAGCCGATGAACCGGACCTTGCCAGCCTCTTGAATCTTTCGCAGCGCGGGAATTGTTTCATCGACGATCTGTTGCATCGGCACGAACTCGATGTCGTGGCAGAGCACGATATCGAGGTGATCGGTGCGGAGGCGGTGCAGGGAGACGTCCACGCTCTCGGCAACGCGTTTCGCGCTGAAGTCGAAGTGCTGGAGATCGTAGCGGCCGAGCTTGGTGCAGAGCGTGTAGGAATCGCGCGGCACGTCCTGAAGCGCGATGCCAAGCAACACCTCGCTCATCCCGCGTCCGTAGAACGGCGAGGTGTCGATGAAGTTCAGTCCGCAATCGAGCGCGACGCGGACGGAGTCGAGTGCCTCATCAAGCTTGACCGCACGAAATTCGGCGCCGAGCGACGACGCGCCGAAACTGAGGATGGGGAGATTGAGGCCTGTTTTGCCCAGAGGTCGTGTTTGCATGAAAAGATGTCCGGCGATATGGCGTTCGAATTATTCAAACAAGGAGACCGGCTTGCCGCCTTTGCCCCACTTTTCCCAGCCTGGAATGGGGTGCTCCTTCATGATGTCCTCGATGGTGTAGAAATCCACCCGGTTGGAGGTTTGTTTGCGGATGCTGGACACGGCAGCAGGTGTGATGGGATTGAGATCGTTGCCAAATGACTGCCGCACGTAGGTCAGCACGGCGGCCAGTTCCTCGTCGTTCAGGAAGACTCCAAAGCCCGGCATGGGAGGCACGCCTTTGGTGGGATCGAACCGGTTGCCGGCCACTTCAATGGGCCCCCAGAGGCCTTTCATCGCGATCTTGATGAGGCGTTCGTCGTCCTGAAGCCATGGATTGTTTTTGGCCACAAGCGGCGGATAAATCGCGGGCATGCCCTGGCCGTTGGGTTGATGGCAGGTGCCGCAGTGGGCGTCCCGGTTGAACACCTCCTTGCCCAGGGCGTAGAGCTTGGATTCAGCCCCGCCCAGCTTGCGGGTGGGGCCATACACCATGTCCTCGGCGGACTTGGGCGCGGCTTCAATCTTGAACGTGCCATTCAGGTAACCCTGTGCGTTGGGATTGTGGGTCAGGTCCAGCTTGCCGGAACTTCTCAATGCCTCGATGTCATCTTTCAGCGTGTATTTGAGGATGTAATCGGTCACCGGCCCCATCCAGCGGTCGAGTGGCAGCTTGAGGGCCTCGAGGGCAATGCGCACGCCGTCGGTGTTGTCCAGCCACGATGCGGCGACAACGGCTTCCAGGCGCACACGGCCGTGGGCATCCAGCGCGGCATGCATCAGCATCCCAGTGCTGTTCGGGATTTTCTCCGGGTTGAACCGCAGCACGTTTGCGGCGGCGGCACGGGCCTCGGGCTTTTGTGCGGCGAGCAGACGGCGGACAAGGCCGGTGTCGGGTTTGTTCTGCGCCCACGTCACCCACATTGCCTCGCAGAGATGGTGCTCGTAGTTCGGATCGGTCTTGTCGAGTCTCGCCACCCACTCCTTGACGGCTGGCAGCACCTGGTCTGACGGCCTTCCACGCAGCTCACGTCGCGTGGCATAACGTATCCGATACTCGGGCAGTTTCAGATTCTCCAGCAGTTCCGGGATGCTGGCCCCGGCAATCTTCGGTGGCTTCACCAGCGGGCGCGACGGATAGGTGATGCGGTAGATGCGTCCGTGATCACGATCGCGGTTCGGGTCGCGGGCGTTGTGCTGCATGTGGCCGATCAATGCATTGTGCCAGTCGATCAAATACAGCGAGCCATCGTGTGCAAACTCCAGATCCACCGGACGGAAATTGGGATCGCTGCTGCTGACGAGGTCCGTGGGTGTTTCCCCGGAATAGCCTGCGCCGTCATCCTGCACCCTGGCCATGCTGATGCCGAGGAAGCCGATGCAGTTGGCAATCATGAACTGCCCCTGATGTTCGTCTGGAAAATGACGGGAGGAGACAAATTCGGCTCCTGACGTGGGACGTGAACGCTTGGGCGCGAACTGCCCGACCTTGGGAATTTCAATGCCGTAGGGCATTTTGGCCGACACGGGCAGGCCCCACCAGCTTTCGCCCGGTGATCCGTCGCCAATGTGGCATTGTTCCCAGTAGTTGAAGGCGATGCTCCAGGGGTTCGAATAATCGGCCTGGCTGTAGCGCTCCAGCCGGTGGCTTTTGGGATCGAACCGCCATACACCGCCGTCATTGCATCGGCGCGGCCCGTAAGGCGTTTCCACCTGGCTGTGGAGAAAGCGTCCCTCGCCCATGTAGAACGCGCCGGAAGCATCCGCGCAATAGGCGGAGATGGCATGGTGTGTGTCATGCGTGTCAAAGCCGCCCAGGATGATCTCCATGCGGTCGGCCTTGTCGTCCTTGTTGTCGTCGATCAGCAAGACGAGGTTTGGCTCCTGCGACACGTAAACGCCCTCGGGCGCAATCTCGAAGCCGATGGGCAGGTGAAGGTTGTCGGCGAAGACGATCTCCTTGTCGGCACGGCCGTCGCCATCGGTGTCCTCGTAAATCAGCAGCTTGTCGTTGGGCTTGGGATCGCCTGGCTTCCAGTGCGGATAAGCCGGCATGGCCGCCACCCACAAACGCCCCTTGTTGTCGAAGGACATCTGAACGGGCTTTTGCAGGTTTGGAAACTGGGCCTCGGAGGCGAACAGGTTGATCTGGTAGCCGGGTGCCAGCTTGAAACTCTCAAGCGCCTTTTGGGCATTGAGGTATTCAACGCTGCCCATTTTGACGTCGTTGGGTTTGAAGTTCGTTGGCACCGGCGGGAGGACATGTGTCTGCGAATCGTCCACGGCAATGGATGTTGTTCCTCCTGATGCGACGGAGTGGATGACACTGTCGCGAAGGGCCATCATCTCGCGGGTCTTCTTCACCTCGTCGGGGTAATTCTGCGGGCCGTAGGGATTGTAACGCTGGCCATGCGAGTGAACGCCGTTCACCAGGTTGTAATCGTTGTTCCACAGCCAGTCCTTTTCCTTCACGGCGGCGTTCAGGAGAGAAACGTCTGCCTTCGATTGATGGCGTTGCTTGCCGAACGCGCCGTCGGCGAGCACGGCGGCGAGCTGCTGGTAGCCGGCTTCCGTCGGGGCGCAGCCGTTGATGGTGAAGGGCTGCTTTGCGCGGGAATAGATCCGCTCAGTGGGGTTGAACAAATCCACGTAGGTCAGTCCGTGCATTTTGGCGACGCGTTCCATGGCATCGCAGTAAAGCTTCAGGTTGGCGTTCTCCTGCTTGCCGTCCGGCAGGTCGCGCTTCTCAGAAAGGTTTTCAAACGCGATGGGCGACACCAGCACGAGCCGCGGCGCCTGCCTGCCGTTGTAGGCCTTGCTGAGCGTGTGTTTCACGAACGCGTCGAGTTCCGCCTCATAGTTCGCGACACCGGCGGGGCCGCCGAACGATTCGTTGAAACCAAAGAATGCGAGGATCGTGTCCGCCTTCAGATGCGTGAGCCACTGGTCGGGCGTGGAGAAGAAGCCCTTGCCGTTGTGCTGCTGCAGCGTGGGGTGAAACTTTTCCGCGCCGGGGAAGGCCCACTGCGATTTGCGCGCCGGATGCGGACGGAATCCGGCCGTATCCCCCTGCCGGCCCATGTTGCGCACGATGAGCTGCTTGTCCGGGTAACGCAGGTGCAGCTCGGTTTCGAAGCGGCTGTAATAGACGTCGCGCTCCGCGAGCCCTCCGCCGATGAACACGATGCGTTCGCCGCGTTCAGGCGCCGCCATCTTCTGGGCGCGGACACTGGTGGCGGCGGGCGGTTCGTTGGCGGGCGCGTGGGGCGCGCTGCCACCACTGTTGTCCGGCCAGTTGCGGGCGTCAGCCTTCTGCGCAGCAGTCTTGAGATTCGTCTTTTTCGCTTTTGGCTCGCCCTTTTGCTGGGCGACGACAGCGACCGAGCACAGCGACGCCATCAATGCGGTGAGGAGGAGCTTGGATTTCATGGGCATGGAAAAAGGACTGGGAAAGTTGTGAATCGCGTTATTGCTTTTTCTTTTTGTTCTTCGGTTGCCTCGGCGTCGTTTCGGCCGGCGGTTTCAAATCATCGTCCGGCTGGTTCCAGAGGCGATAGGGATCGTTCAAACGGCGCATTTCCGCCAGCAACAACGTCTGCATCTCCTTGAGTTTCTCTGCATGCCGCGGATCGCCCGCCAGGTTGACCTGATGATTCGCGGGCGTGATGCCGGTGAGCGCGGTCACCTTCGGATCGTGGTGTTCGCTGAGAAACTCCTCGGGATTGTCCTTCAGATTGAAGAGCTGTGTTTCGCGCACCATGCCGTCGAGGACGTCGTATTGGATGAGTTTCCAATCGCCCTGACGCACGCTGCGCATGCCGGGCTTGGTGCCGCCGTTGTAAACGCCGTAGAGCACACCGCGCACGGTGCTTTTCCTGCCTTCGAGCACCGGACGGAAACTGAGCCCTTCATTGGTCTCCGGCGCGGGAATGCCGGCGAGGTCACACAGCGTCGCCAGCGTGTCGTGCAGGTAGATGTTTCCCGGTGCGCGCGAGCCGGGCTTGATGCCAGGGCCCTTTACGATGAACGGCACGCGCCAGGTGTGTTCGTAGAGGTTTTGCTTCCCCTGAAACGCGTGGCGACCAATCGCGATGCCGTGATCGGCGGTATAAAAAATGTAGGTGTTGTCGAGTTCACCCATCGCCTTGAGCTTCTCCAGCACGCGCCCGACCTGGATGTCGATGTTCTCGGCGCAGGCAAACTCACGTCCCAGTTCGTTCCGAATGGTGCGCTCGTCGCGCCGCTCCCAGACGCCGCTGACAGAGACTTCGTCACGCAGCCCCGGGTGCCCGTCGGGAAACGGTTTCGCCGGGAGCCAGTTCGCCGGCAGCTTGGGCTGCTTCGGGTTCGCGGCGGGAATGGTCTTCTTGTCGTCGTGATTCGTCGCGCCGTAGTGGGCGAGCAGCTCCGGCTTGCCATCGCGGGTGTCGTGCGGATGCGAAAAGCCGAAATAGATCAGGAACGGCTTGGTGTCCCTGGCCGCCTCACGTTCGTTCAGGTAGTTCAACACCTGCTCGCCATGCCACGCGCTGCCGGTTTCATCGCTGCCCCCGCGCTTGCTGGCGTCGCGTCGCACGGTGAAGAGCTTGTTCGCCGCCTCGTAGCTGTTGCCCTGTTTGCAGGTGCGCATCGTCGCGTAACCCGCGCGATTGAACACCGCCGGAATCGAATTCTGCTCGATCCCCGGCGGGCAGTGATCCTTTGCGCCGGGGCCGATCGGCAGATGCCAGACGGTCCGCCCGGTCATGATCATGTGCCGCGACGGCGTGCAGACCGCGCCGCTGAAAGATCCCATGTGATACGCCGCATCGAAGACCATGCCTTCGGCGGCGAGCCGGTCGATGTTGGGGGAGCGCAGCTCGGATTTTGAATTGTAGAACTTGAAATCACACGGCGACTGGTCGTCCACGAGGATGAAGAGAATGTTTGGGCGCTTGCCATCGGCCGCAGTCGCTGCACTACCCATGAAGCAAAGCAACGCGCAAAGGAAATGGAGGTGTCTCATGATGAGATCAGGGTAGTTGGCGGGTATGCGGGAGGAAAGGAAGTTTCACCTCTTCGCCGGTGTGGCCGGGCCAAGCCCCTGAGGATTGCTGGTGCGCGGCTTCTCAATTTTCTCCGCCCCCGGAGGCAGGCTTGCAGATGAAAACTTTTTTACCGGTTCCGTTGGCAGATGCCTCAACAACACCTGTTTAATCTGAACCGTGTTCGTGTTGCCCTGATGCAACTGAATGGCCAGCAATCCTTCGAGCGCGCGGCCCCTGGCGTCGTAGTCGAACAACTCCGATGTGATGCGTCCGTTGACCTTGTGGACGAGGTGATTTCCGCGGGCGATGATGGTGTAATCGTTCCACTGTGAAACATCCACCGCGACCGGCTCGCGCTCCGCGATCACCCAGCGATTGCCCTCTGGATCGAGCGCGACGCTCTTGCCGTTGAGCCCGAAGATGCCGCGCCCCTTCTCCTCGTAGGTCATGCCGGTGTGAACCAGCGCGGGATGAATGTCGCATTGGTATCCGGCAATCGCCCACGGCCCAACCTCTTGCAACGGGCGGCTGCGATATTGAATGCCGGAATTGTTGTCGCCCACGACGCGCACGACCGCGCGCAGTTCAAAATCCTTCACCGTGCCGCCGCGCCAGATGAGGAAACTGTTGTGCTGCGGTTTGCCCGGGCCGCTGCACGTGCCAGTCACGATGCCATCGGCAACCCGCCACAACGCGGGATCGCCATCCCAGCCGGACAAATCCTTGCCGTTGAACAAGGGCGTGAATTCTACCTCGCGTGGCGACATGCAGGCGGTCAAAGCCAATGGCAGCAGCAATGTCAGCAAGCGTCTCATGTGCTTGGTAACTGACTCAACCAACGAAGAGCGGCTTGAGATGGCGGTCGTAAATGTTTTCCGTGACCTGCTTGGCGACGATGGCCTCGTTGGCTTTGAGCAAATCAAGGTAACGCGCGCCCGCCTTGGCGGCGAGCTTGAAGGACACGTGGAGGAGCTGCCGCATGTGCGGATTGAACTCGGGATGCGACTGGATGTGGCGCAGGGCGCTGGCCAGCTGCGACCCGGTCCACTTGTTCACGGATTCTGCTGGCGGCAGCTTGGAGCGATCAATGTCAATGACGCTCGCGTAGGGCGCGCACAGCTCGTCCACATGTGCGAGCGCGTAGGCGTAAATCTCCTTGGCCAGTGCGAGACCGTCGCCGCCCGCTTCCGAGAGACCGATGAGTTCCTCCAGCCACGTCGTCCCGGCCGTCTTGAGGTGGACGCCCGCGCCGGTGCGCTGGAGCGCCCGGCGGATGATCGGGTAGAGGCTGAACTTGTCGCTGCCGGAGTGGACGCTGAGCTTCAGGTTCGCTGGCAGACCATAGGCCTTCACGGCGTGGGCGATCACCGCGAGGTCGTCGTTGAATTCCTTCTCGAACTGTTTCAGGTCACCGACGTAATCCACGCCCTTGTTGAAACGCCCCGTGAACTTGGGCGCGATGGTCTGCACGGGAATCTTCTCATCCGCGATCGCGGCGAGAATCACCAGCAGTTCCGGCGGCGTCTGCGGGGAGTCCGTTTCATCCATGGAAACTTCCGCGATGAGTTTGTCTGCCCCCTTCTTCGCCGCGATGTGGCGGTAAATCTTTCCCGCCTCCTGCACCGCGAGAAGATACTTGGCGACGACGCGCTCGACATCCGCCCGCGCTGTCGTGAACGGCGCACTCACCCCGGCGATGCTCACGGCGCCGATCAGTTCCGGGTGCCGGTCGAGAAACGCCTGCACGTCCGCGGTGGCGGCGGGTTTGCCGATGCTGTCCGCGACATCAATCGTGAAAAAGTCGGAGCAGGGGATGAAACGGTCCACGGTTTCGAGCCGGATGTGGTCGGCGTCCACATGCCAGTCCTTGGTCCAACCGAGCGCCTTCACCGCGGCCTGTGCGGCATCGAGAACACTCTGCGGCTCGGAACCGATGAACGTGTGCTCGCGGTTGGATTTGTTCCAGACCGGCACGGCTTCGACGCCGTCCTTGGCGAGCATTTGGAAGGCGCGGAGCTGGGCTCTGGCCTGGTGGGCGAAGCGATCGCCGACACCGATGGAAAATCGTTCAAGGGTCAACATGTGTTGAAGCTAGGTCAAAGCGGCGGCGTGAGGAATGGCGGGAATTGACTTGTGCATGGCTATTCTTGAACTCAATGTCGGGCCACCAAGCCGCCTTGCATTGTAAGTTTGCTCATGAAAAGAACGTTCCTTCATGAGTTGGTGGTGTTTCATGCATGGCATTTCTTATTCATCGAACATGTGCGCCGCCCTTTCCAAACCCGCCCGGGAACCGGGCTTTGTTTCCAGACAGGTCACGGAGGCGCGGAGGTATTATCTCGATCTCCAACCACCATCCAGGAGTGCTCTGACGGTGGTCTGCGGTGGCGTGGAGAGGATGCGTCCTGACTACCGCGTGGCGCGGGACGATTTTCCTTTTTACGCCGTTGAGCTTGTGGTGGAGGGGGCCGGTCGTGTCCGTTTGAAGAATGCCAGTTTCCCGCTCCGCCCCGGGACGGTGTTTGGGTATGGGCCCGGAGTGGCGCATGTGATTGAAACCGACCCGCACCACCGGATGCGGAAATACTACATGGATTTTGCCGGAAGGGAGGCCGCGTCGTTGATGGAGGAGTGCGGCCTGGCGCAATGGCGGCCTGTCAGTGTGGCCGCGCCGCATGAACTGGTGGAACTCTTCGAGGCCATGGCGCGGGAGGCGGCCGGCGAAGGACCGCTGACGCGCAGGATTTGCGCGGGTCTGGCACGCGTGCTGCTCCTGAAGGTCGCCCAGGTCGCTGACCTTGGAGGATCGAATGCCCCGCTCGCCTTTGCCACCTACGAACGGCTGCGTGATCATGCCGGAAAACACTTTCTGCGCCTGGGCACGGTCGAGGAGCTTGCGGGAGAGTGTCATGTCACCCCCATGTATGCCTCGCGCCTTTTCCGGCGCTTTGCACGGACGGGCGCTTATCAATACCTGCTGCGACTGAAGATGAATCGTGCGGCCGAATTCCTTCTGGATGACGGCCTGCTGGTGAAGGAAACGGCCGAACGCCTCGGATTCGCCGATCCGTTTCAGTTTTCCCGCGCGTTCAAGCGCGTCCACGGTGTCCCGCCATCACGGCTTTTGTGGGCCAGGGGCGTTCGAACCGAAGCCGGCCTTGAACCGGCCTGACCTCGTGATCACGACGGTTTGGTGGCGTGGCCCTGCAGGACGGTTGAGATCTTCTGCCGGAAGGCCAGCCAGCTTGCGCGCCGATGCCGTCGCCGCAGTTCCTGCGGTGAACGTCGTGAAAAGCAACCCAGTGCATTGCGGTAAATCGTCTCAACATCCATTGCCGGCACGACGCGACGTTCATCGCGGGCGCTCTCCACGAATGCACGCGCCTTCAACGTGATCTGACCGCGCAGGGCCGCATCTGCCATGAGGGATGCCACACGTGTTGCAAATGCAGTGGGTGAACGCTGATGGCAGACCAATCCCGTCTCACCATTGCGGACCACCTCCGGCACATGCCCGACGTCTGTGGTGATCACCGGCACGCCCAGGGCCATGGCCTCAAGGATCGAGACTGCACCTCCCTCCTCCAGCGCGGTGACCAGCAGCACGTCCATGGCTGCGTAGGCTGCGACCGTTTCCTCCGTGGTCTCAAACTGCATGCGCCTCACCGGCACGCCCGTGCTGCGGATGGTGTTCTCCAAATCATCCCAGTCCGGACCGGTCAGCAGCAGTTCGATGTTGTGACCCTGCCTTGCGAGTTCCTTCATTGCTTCCACCAGCAGTGCCGTGCCCTTGCGGTCGTTCAAGTTCGCCCGGCCCTTGCCGATGAATCCCAGCACGAACGGATCACCTTTTGTGAGACTCCCCTCGCCACGCATGCTGAAATGGCGCGTGTCCAGAGCGTAGGGGATCCATGCGGCATCCCGCCCGGTCCATTCCTTCAGGCGCGCCTGCCAGCGCTTCGAGGACGCGGCCAGCGCGTCTGCGTCTGCCAGGGCCTTGAGCGCGGCGTTCTTTTCCTCTGGGATGACATGATGCACGAGGACGGCCTGGGGAACCGTGACGGCGCGCCCGATCTGGCAGAAGCGCCTGAAATCCAGCCAGAACACGAAGCCCGCCTCACCGGCCCGCCGGCAACATTCTGCTGCGGACGTTTCTGCGGATCGGATGATCTCAAACTGAAACCCCCTGCCCAGTTGCGCCCAACTCCGGCCGATGCGGTCAATGATCTGTCCGCGTGCGTCGGTGATGAGCAGTGCTCTGGGTGGTGGCATGCTCATGCGGAGGCGGGCCGTTCCAGAAACATGCGGAAGAAGTTATGCACGGCAAAACGCCCCGGCCCCTCTCGCCTGAGCCCCATTTTCCTGAAGGCACGTCCCGCCAGGGAACGCCATGACGTGCTGTTGTCCGTGGGGCCGAGCGTGGACTGGGTCAATGCGCCGATCCGCTCCGCATCGGGGGCGGAGCGTATTTCCAGCACAGTGGATGGGAGTTCGCGCGGGTCATTGCCACGAAACCGCAGTCCGTGGCCGGTCAGGATGTCGCACAGTGGTTTTACGTCCTGGATCGCGCCCGCGTCCGGACGGCCAGGTTCGGCGTGCGTGCCGTAATCGAAGGTCAGGCAGAGCAACCCGCCGGGCTTGACCATGCCTGCCAGCCGGCGAAGCGCCCCTGCGCGCTGGCTGGCAGGCATGTGTTCCAGCACGGACACACACAGGACGATGTTCCAAGTATTGGCCCAGATGTTGTCATCTTTCGTCAGGTCGGCGTTTGCCGTTTGCAACGGCAGTTTTCGGGCGCGGGCGATATGTCCACAGAGATCCGTCAGCCACGATTGGGCGTCCACGGCCAGCCCTTCGTGCCCCAGACTGGCGAGCAGATAGGGAAGCACCGAGCCTGCGCCACCGACGTCGATGAATGACGGTTTTCCCGGCAGCTTTGACACAACATCCAGAATGGAAGCGTATTCCCAGAGCCGGTAAGGGTTGCAGGTGAACAGGCGGGATGGCCCCTCGGTCAGGCTGGAATGGCGGAAACTGCCGTTCAACACCGGCCAGCCCTGCACTGTAAACTCATCCACCAATGCGCGGATGCGTCCCGGCCACGGGTTGGCGGCGAGCATCGAGAGGTCTTCCGGCAGCATCGGGCGGTTCGGCAATGACAGGATGTCGCTCATGAATGGGTCCGGGGCCGAGCATGATTCATGGCGTGCATGATGGCCAATGTTTCCTGAATCACTCCAGTTCGGGCGGCTTGGTCCCGTGCTGCCGGCCCCGCAGGCATGCCCACGCGCTGAGAAGTTGCACCATCAGGAAAGCCGCATACGCACCGAGGTAACACCATGCGAGCGTTTCCGCGCTCCGGTCGGGCGCGGCCACAAAGCCACCGACCAGCACCACACTCAGCATCAGTGAATGGACCGCCTGCCGCCACATCCGGCCATCGGCCATCAAAATCAGGCCGCACAGCCGTGCCGGACCCGCCAGGGCATACGCACCAGCCAGCAGCCAGAGGGTCGTGCGCCCGGTCGCAAACCCGTCACCGAACAAACCCAGAAGCAGTTCCGCCATCAGTGCCACCACCAGCGCCACCGCCACGGCACCGCCGGTGAACCACAGACCCAGCCGGATCAAAAGCGGCTTCAATGCCTGTCGATCCCCCGATTTCAATTCCTGTGTCAAGAGGGGCAGGGCGGGCTGGCCCAGTTGCTGGGGAACGAACTGCACGGCCTGTGCCAGTGCGAAGGCGGCGGCGAAGACACCCATTTCCCTGAACCCGCCCGGTTCACCGGCCAGCACCCATCGCACCCACCATTCGAAGGGTTGCACCATCAATCCCATCAAGGCGGCAGGCAGCGCCAGATGGCGCAGGGTGGGACCTTCCTCCCGCAACAACAGCGCCCAGTGCACATGCCCGCCATGCCTGGATGAAACGAGGTCTATGTTGCTTTGCAAACATGCCATTTGCAAGCACTTGTGACGAATGAAGACCATGATGGTTGATGCCGTGGCCATCCCGGTGACCGCCCCGATGACACCAGCCATCCAGGCTCCAAGGGTGATCGCGATGAACTGAAGCATGCCATCCAGCACGTTCAGCCGCGCAAGCCAGGAAAACTTCTCCAAGCCGCCCAGTGAACCGTTTTGAACGCCATTCACCACCGTGGCGATCATGTGGAAGCACCCGATGCCCAGCGCAACTTGCAACATCGGCCCATCATGAAGACCAGCTTCCAGAGCGACCCCTCCGAACAGCCACCCCGCAAGGGCAGCCGTGCAGCCACCGATCAGGGCGCATCGCCGGAACAGTTCGATCGTCAGCCCGGCCCGCTGTGGATCGCTGAACCGCAGTTCCGCCACCCGCTGTGTGGCCGCCAGCCCCAGACTGGCCCCGGCGAAAACGGACAACATCAGCAACGTGCTGCGCAGCAGACCGAACCTCCCGAAGTCCTCATGGCCCAGCAACCGCGCGGCCAGCACCGATGCCCCCAACGCACACAGGTGGGTGAACAAGGTGCCCGCCGCCACCCATGCTCCGCCTCGCAGCAGGTGTTTGAGCCGGGGATCGGCGGGTTTAGCCATGGCGCGGGTCACGGGTTCATGCGGGCGGGCCCGGCCATCTTCAGCACGATCAGGCCCGCGCCTCAAGCCGGTTTGCAAACATCCGCTAATGACGCGATGGCAAATGGTTGTGAGCAATTAACCATTGGCAAAACCGGGGCATTCTGCTTCTCTCGGGCGAAATTTGTGCAGGGCGGCTGGCTGCAATCCGGGGATTGCGGACTGTGCCCGTTAAACGGACTGAATCAACAGGCGGCAAAACACAGGTGTTTCATGGTGAAATCCGGATTCCAGGCGGATGTGGCGTGTGTTGTGTCCCACAACATGCGCATGCATCGTGTCGCGTTGACCATTCAACATGACTGAAAACACTGCCAGCAACAGTGCCGTCACGCCACCGCGCATGCAGTGGACGCGTGAGCGTTACGACCAGTGTGTCGAGGCGGGGATATTCACCACGCGCGACAAGATTGAACTTTTGGACGGGGAAATCTTCGCCGCGTCACCGCAATACACGCCACATTCAGTTGCTGTCACACTGGTTGAGGAAGCCCTCCGAGCGGCCTTTGGGAATGGGTTCGTCTATCGGGTGCAGATGCCTCTCGCCCTGGACGACCTTTCCGAGCCGGAGCCGGATGTCGCTGTGGTGACCGGTGGGCCGCGCGATTATCTCAAGGCCCATCCATCGAAGGCGGAATTGATTGTCGAGGTGGCGGATTCGTCCCTCGAATACGACCGCACCCGCAAGCGCTCTGCCTATGCCCGCAACGGCGTGCCCGAGTATTGGATCATCAACCTCCCCGACCATGTGGTGGAAGTGTTCCGCCAGCCGAAAGTTGAAACCGCAGACTACGCGGAGCGACTCATTCTGCGCCCCGGCCAGGTGATCACGCCTTTGGCGCGGCCCGGGGATAAAATTTCTGTGAACGACCTTTTGCCATGAAACGAAACGTGTGCCCACACCACCGGCCAACGATTGATGACCCATCTCCGATGATTTTTCCCAAGACCCAGATGCTTATGAAATCTTTGATACGTTCCCTGGCTGGAACATTCGCGGCCCTTGCCGTGATGGTGGCCTCCCACGACGCACAGGCGCAGGTGGTGTTCGATTCGTCTGCGATTACGAATACGCTCACGGGCGCGTCCAGCATGAGGTTTCCTCACACAGTGGGCGCTGGTGCGAACCGGCTCCTGCTGGTGGGTGTGTCCCACAACAATGGAAATGGCAGCATCCTCAGTGTCACCTATGGTGGAACTCCCATGGTGTTCGTGTCAGGTGTCGCCGTGGGAACGACGGTCAGCAACTCGCTCTGGAGGGCTATCGCGCCACCAAGTGGCACTGCGAACATTGTGGTAACCTTCAGCGCGAGTGTCAACGGCTCCGCCGGGTCTGCTTCATTCAGCGGAGTGGATCAAATCGCTCCCCTGGCTGGAGCTGTCACAGCCAGCGGCACAACTGGCAGCCCGTCGGTGACCGTAGGGGAGGGCTCAGCCACCGACTTGGTGTTCAATCACGTTGCGATTGGTCACCGGCAGGATTATTCCGCCCTTGGGGCCAGTCAGACGTTGCGCTGGAACTCGGTTTCCGGAAATGCCTCTGCGGTGCAGGACCGGCGCAGTTTTGCCAGCACGAAAGCCGGTGCCACGGGAACTGTGACCATGACCGCCACCCTAAGTCCGGTGAAGGATTGGACATCCATTGGCGTGCGGATTCAGCAGGTCAAACCGGAGATTGATATCACCGGCCGGGGCGTGAGTATTGCCTCCGGTTCAGCGACTCCTTCCGCTGCGAACCACACCGACTTCGGCAGCATCATCACCAGCAGTGGCACGCTCAAACGGACCTTTACCATCCACAACCAGGGTTCCGGCGTCCTGAATCTCACCGGCACCTCGCCAAACTTCGTGACCATCACAGGCACGCATGCGGCAGACTTCACCGTGAGCGTGCAGCCCAGTTCGTCAATTGCCGGCGGCGGCAGTTCGACCTTCACAGTCACGTTTGATCCCTCTGCAAGCACTGCGAGGAATGCCACCATCAACATCGCCAACAATGATGCCGATGAAAACCCATACACATTCGCCATCACCGGCACGGGCCTGGCCGACAACTCGGCCATCGTCTGGAATGGCAACACGGGCAACGGCAACGGCAGCGCCTCCGGAACGGCCGACAGCATGCGCATCCGTCTCAATGGATCGAGCATCGAGTTTTCTGCCGATGGCGGCACGACATGGACCGCGACGGCAGCCAAGGCTGCCGTCACCACGTTGACCTTGCAGGGTTCCACCGATGCCGATGCGTTTGTATTGGATTTCTCCGGTGGCAATCCGATTCCCAGCGGCGGGTTGTTCATCAATGGCGGTGCGGATCTGGCGGACACCTTGACGGTCACAGGTGGAACCTTCACCACGGTCACTTATGCTTTCGCCAACGCCACCGACGGAACCATCGATTACGACGGAAGCCTGGTGACCTACACGGGATTGGAAACCGTGCTCAGCGATTCCAGTTCTGCAGCGAACCGCATTTTCAATTATTCCGGAAGCGCTGAGACCATTACGGTGTCGGCAATCGGCTCCCAAACTGTGCTCAATTCCACCGTGGGTGTGCAGATGTATGTGAACAACCCCAGCACCCAGTTGACGTTGAATGCCGGGGCTGGTGCCGATGTGGTGGATGTCTTGGATTTTGGCGCGGGCTTTGCCGCAGCCGTCACCATCAATGGCGGAGATAATGCCGACACCATCTCTGTTGCGCGGGCGGCGGCGGTGAAGGCCTCCATTTCAGCAAATGGCGGCAATCCCACCACTTCCCCGGGTGATGTATTTTTCTTCATCAATCAGGGTGACACTACTTTCAATTGGAACCCCAGTCAGGCGCCAAATGCCACCAGCGTCTCGGACGCCGACACCACGCCCAGCCCTGCGTTCAACACCATCACCTTGGCAGGCTTCGAGGAGACACCTCAGGTGAAGTTCGCGGAGATCGACATGAAGGGCAATGGAGTGTCCATCGTGGACGGTGACATCACACCTTCGCTGGCGGACCATACTGATTTCGGCAGTGCCACGGTGACCACCGGTTCGGTGGTGCGCACGTTTACCATCGACAACACCGCCGGCACCGCCGCATTGCAGGCGAAGTAGTTCGGCAGCCGCGCCGTATTCACCG
>CAYQCZ010000023.1:0-17219 GCA_964415955.1 uncultured Verrucomicrobiota bacterium
CCCGCCCTGGGCAGCGGCAAGGAGGCCGCCAGAAAGATCGCCTGCCTCAACAACCTGCGGCAGATGGGGTTCGCCACCAGGATGTATGTGGACGAGAACAAGAACAAATATCCGCCCCGTTCCTACACCAACCGGTGGACCACCCTGCTTTTGCCCGGCTACACCACCACCAAGGTGCTGCGTTGTCCGAGCGATGAACTCCAGCCTGTGACGGGCGGAACCCCGGGTTTTACCACCAATCAACTGCCCGCCGACTTCGCTCCGAGGAGCTACCTGATCAACGGCTGGAACGACTATTTTCAGGCCACTCTCTCCGTCCCAAAATGGATCGAATACACCAATGGCATTTATGCCGGCGGATTGGTGGACTCTGCAATCCGACAACCGTCCGATACCGTGGTTTTTGGGGAAAAAGAATCCCAGTCAGGACACTTCTTCATGGATTTCATGGAGTCACCGGGAAACGACATCACCGAGCTGGAACAAAGCCGCCACATCACGGCCCGAACGAAGTCGGATGGCGGCGGCTCGAATCATCTCTTCGCCGATGGAAGCGCCCGTTACATGCCTTTCAGGACGGCCTTTGCCCCTTTAAATCTATGGGCCATCATGCCGGAGTGGCGGACCAACTCAGCCGCCATCCTGGGCAACTGACCCGGCCTTTTCCTTCATTTCAAAGCGGCCGCCGCCTCTGGTGACTCACCGGTTGCCATACACCGGCGGCTTCCAATCCTTCGGCAGCTTCCCCTGTGGGCGGACACCGTAGGCATCGGCAGGAATGGGGTGGCCCTCAGGTTTCAGGAGTGGAAGGTCATCCGGCAGGTGCTTGATCAGGAAATCCTTGTATTGCACTTTCATGGCGGGACCGACATGGACCTGCACGGCCAGCACGCCTTCCAGCGCCCGGCCCTTCGGGTCGAAATCGATCAAATCCGCCGTGGGATGGCCATCGATCCAGTGGCGGTGGTGGTTGCCCTCCACCAGCACGCGGTATTCATGCCATTCGCCCGGGGCGAACTCCTTGAAGGGCAATTGCCCCACGACCCATGGCTGGCCCTTTTCATCCACAATGACCTTTTCCCCGGTGTGCGAAAGGATGCGGCGTCCGCGTTCCTCGTAAAGCATGCCGTTGTATTGCGGAGTGTTCGCCACGACATCGCATTGGTATCCGCTCACGATGTCGAGGTCGATGTCCGGGCGCGACAGCCCACGGTATTGGATGCCGCTGTTGCCGCCGGGCGTGATCTTCACCTTCACGCGCAGGTCAAAGTTGCGGATGGTGGAGCCGGTCCATGTGATGAACCGGTTTGTTTTCAATGAACCATCGGTGATTCCGGTCAACGCGCCATCCTCCACCGACCAGTAGGCTTTGTCGCCCTCCCATCCGTTCAAATTCCGCCCATTGAGCAGCCGCACGAACCCATCCTTGCCCGGCTGCACGGTGACCGCCGCGGACGCGACGGGATGCGGCACTGTGGATGCCTGGAATTCCCCCTTGAGCGGTGCCAGCGGTCCCCCCAGTGCGGCGACCTGTTTCGCGGTGCGCTCGCGCATGTCCCTCAACACACCCGCGTGCGCAGGGTCGGAGGCGAGATTCACCAGTTCGAAGGGGTCCTTCTTCAAGTCGTGCAGGAACTCATGGTTGTGATCGAAGTAGCGCACATATTTGAACTGCTCGTTGCGCAATCCCTCGAAGGCAGGGATGCGGTTTCTGACTGCGAAATGTTCGTGGAATGTCTCCGTGCGCCAGTCCGAGGGTTTGCCGGACGACACCACCGGCTTGAGGCTGCGGCCTTGGTAGTGCTCCGGCACCTTCACGCCGGCCCAGTCCAGAAACGTGGCCGGCAGGTCGAGATTCAGGGCGGTGGCGTCCGTCACCTGGCCCCGTCGGGAGGTTTCCACGCGCGGGTCGGCCACAATCAAGGGCACGCGCAGGGATTCCTCGTAGTGCGACCACTTCCCGGCAAAACCGCGGTTGCCCATGTAAAAGCCGTTGTCCGCCGAATACACGATGATGGTGTTGTCCGCCATGCCTGCCTCTTCCAGCGCCTTCAGGAAACGACCAATGGCATTGTCAATGCCCGTCACCATGCGCAGATAGGACTTCATGTTGATCTGGTATTTGTAATCCGTGTTCCACCTCCAGAAGTAACGCTCCCGCGTGATGCTGGTTTTCAGAAAGTCCGGCTGATCGTCGAAAATCTTCGGATCATTCAGGCGGGGCGGCGGCATGGTCATGTCCTCGTAAAGGCCGTTGGCGGATTGCGGCCATGGGAAATGGCCGATGCCCGGGCGGCGGTCGCCATCTTCCGCATGGCAGGCATTGAACCACATGTTCAGCGCAAAGGGCTTGTCCTTCGGCTGGCTGCGGATGAAATCGATGCCCTTGTCCACAATCAGGTCCGTCTCATGCCGCAGGGAGCCGTCCGGCTGCTTCTTGTAGTAGGGGTTGCGTCCGATTGCCTGGAACACGTCGAAATGATCCTGTTCGCGGTAGCCTTTCGGCATTTTGGCGTGCCATTTGCCGAAGAAGCCGGTCCGGTAGCCGTGCTGGCGCAGCACGTCGGTGTAAAGTGTCTGTGCCGCGTCGGCCCGGGTCTGTTCCGGGTCATCCGGCGTGCCGTAACTGCGCCCGGTCAGGCCGGTCAGGATGGTGGTCCGGCTCACCCAGCAGATGGACTGGCTGACGCACATGTTGGAAAACCGCGTCCCGCGGGCCGCCAGACTGTCAATGTTCGGCGTCTGGACAAACGGGTGACCGTAGCACCCGAGCGTGCTGATGGTCTGGTCGTCCGTGAAGAAGAAGACAATGTTGGGCCGTGCGGCGGCGAAAGCCGATGTCATGCCGGACAGGGCAAGAGCGATGGACAGGAGCGTTTTCATGGGCGAATGCTGCCCTGAGCGTGGACTTCTTTCCGCCGGTCATCAATCCCTGTTTGTGCCACTGCCGCACCGGGGAGGGACATGGAGAACAATCCAGCCCGGATTTGCCACACAATCGTTTCAAGACCAGCAAAATGGGAAATTGACTTGGTGGGGCCCATGGGCTAATAAACATCCAGTCAGAGACGCTTTACACCATTCAACACGGGGAATCCCGAGACATATGAAAACTCCCTCACTTTTCGCGCGTTTGACGCTGGCCGTTGCCATGGCGCTGGGCTTCGTCGCCAACACCACCCATCTTGAAGCCGCCACTGCGCCAGGCTCACAATCCAACCCGGCCAAGGTTTCCAGTGTCAGCGGCAGTGCCACCTACACCACCGGCGGACGTGCTGTGAACATCGAACCCGGCATCGAAATCCCTGAGGGCAGCATCATTACGACGGGGCCCAATTCCACGGTCGTCCTCAACCTCGGGGCTTCCGGCATGCTCAGCGTGAAGCCCGAATCCACCCTCTCCATCGACAAGCTCCGTGTGCAGGGCGCTGGTGCTGACACCATCGTCGAAACCCAGTTGGAAGTCCGCAAGGGCAGCATTCTGGGCAACGTCAAGAAACTCTCCGCAGCCTCCAAGTATGAAGTGAAGACCGAGAAGGGCGTCGCGGGCATCCGTGGCACGGCCTTCCAGATTTTCGCAGTGGGCATCTTCCGCTGCTCGGACGGCAGCATTCAGGTCACTTTGATCAATATCTCCAATCCCGGCCAGGCCCCGCAGGTGTTCACAGTGACACCCGGTCGTGAGGTGAATGCCTCTGGCAACGCCCCAGCTTCAGTCCAGCCTGTAGCTGCTGCTATTGTCCGCGAGTTGCGTCAGGAAGCAGCGGTGTTGGGTGGCATTGGTGGCCGTGAAGGTGCCTTGGTCCTGGTGGTGGGTGATCCGGACCAGATCCGTCGTGCGGTTCAAAACGCCGTCAACCAGCAGAATCAAAACACCACCAACCAGCAGCGTCCTGAGAAGGAAGTTTCCGAAGTGAATTGATGACCCACTTGGTCAGTGTTTCAGGCAAGACGCGCTTCGGCGCGTTTTGCCATTTTTGGGTGCAACAACCCCGGTGATCTGAACGGTTCGGTTTGTTGAGCGCTTGCCTGTTCCGGCGTCCTCTGGCAACTACAGTCCTCATGCGTTTCCAATTCATTCTGGCGGTTTGCGCCTCCAGTCTTTGCCTTGCCGGTTGCGGCCAGTCGAAGGCTCCAGTGCCTGCCAGTCCATCCCCCCGTGAGCCGCAGCCCATTGCGTCAGCATCTGCGGCGACAGGGTCCGTTGCCAACGTCTTTCACTTCGCTGGAGCCAGCGCTCTGGCCACCAACAGCCACGCATCCAACTTGGTGCAACTGGCTCGAATCCCGTCCGTGGGCCTGCAATTTGGCGAGTGCCTCCAGACGCTCGCACGCAACGCCACGAACTTCCTCGCGCTTCCAGCACCGGCGAAATCCGACGCGGGCAGATTACGCACAGTCTTTGGCGATCTGTTTCAGCATGGGTTCGATGTGCTGTGGGACGGGTGGGGCACGGACAAGGGGGCGTCGTGGATGCTGACATCTCCGCTGCCTCCGGACCGGGCTGAGGCGGCCAAAAGGAACCTCGCTGCATGGCTGGCGGGTGATCAGCCTGCTGTGATCCGTAGTTTTCCAGCCGGAGCTGTGGATGGCTGGGTGGCATCGCTTCCGGCGGCGAGACTTGTCTTCGTGGTTCATGAAGGGAAAGCCGTCGTGCTGGGCGGTTCGTGGGCTGAGGCTGCAGCAGACGTGCTTCAAGGATCGGCTGCATCCCAATGGAAGCCGCCTGCAGGTTCACCTGAAGCGCCGGAAGTAAACGGGCAGCCGGCATGGCTTTACAGCCGGCTAAACGCACAGGCTGGGCGCGCATTCGCGGGCAGGACCCGTGGATTGCTCGCCCTGTGGATTGGCAGTTCGACGGGGCAGCCGTTTCCATCGGGGGAGAGGAGTGTCGGTGGCTTGAAATCCCTGGGGGTTGCCCTGTCGAGTGTGGATCACTTTGTGCGCACGCGGGTGACCTGCCAGTTTGAGCAGCCGCCAACGATGGGTTCCGTCCCGTGGCAGGTGCCGACAAACAGCATTCGCGATCCCTTGATCAGTTTCACGGCCGTTCAGCCTGCGGTGTCGCCGTTCCAACAGGTGTTTCCATGGTTTGGGCCCCAGGATTTCCTTGCGCTGCTGGGATTGGAAAAGGAGGCCGGGCCGATGTTTGCATGGGGGCTGGGCGATGTGCCGTTTCAGTTTTACGCAGCGGTTCCCTTCAAGAACGCCAACGAACGCATGGCCGGGCTGGCTGCATCCCTGGAGACGCGCTGGGGGGGGACGGTGGAAAAGCGGTCCATGGGACGGATCGCCCGTGATGAAAAGACCGGGCAGGTTTCCTGGGTGGGCGGACTGCCCATGGCCGTGCCATTCCTGGCACCCGCGCAGGATGAGAATTACCTGACGGCCGGCATATTTCCCATGGTGCCGGGCACCAATTCCATGCCGCGCGAGCTGATCAACCAGGTGGAGGGACGCACGAACCTGCTCTATTACAACTGGGAGATCACGCAGGGCCGCCTCCTGCAATGGAAACTGCTCGGGCAGTTGCTCTCCATGATGCGACCTTCTGCCGGCGGGCAGACCGGGCCGCCGGGCCTTCCGGTGCCCGCGTCGAATGCCGCGCGTGGCGGCGGCGCGTGGCTGAATGATCTGGGCGCCCAACTCGGCAACAGCGTCACGGAACTGATCGTCACCTCGCCTGATGCATGGACGCTCACCCGCAAATCGCACTCGGGCCTCACCGCCCTGGAATGGGTGCTGCTTGACAACTGGCTGTCCAGTGCCGCCTTCCCGAGTCTGGAACTGAAGGCCGATTCGCAGGCCCCGACACCGGCCACCGGGCCGGCTCCACCACCCGCGCCCGTGCCGCCGAAACCGCCCTTGCCCTGACACTCATGCTCAAACTTGGAGTCAACATCGACCATGTGGCCACGGTGCGCGAAGCGCGTTATCGGGGGCGCAAGACCGGCGAGCCTGATCCGGTCGAGGCCGCGCTGATCTGTGAACAGGCCGGCGCCCATGGCATCACCGCGCATCTCCGCGAGGACCGACGTCACATGCTGGACCGTGACATGCGCCGTCTGAGGGATGCCGTGCGGACACGTTTCAACATGGAGATGGCGAATGCGCCGGAGATCGTCCGCATCGCCCTGCGGCTCAGGCCGGACATCGTCTGCATCGTCCCCGAGCGCCGTCAGGAGATCACCACCGAGGGTGGACTCGACGTGGCGGGACATCTGGATGCGATCCGGGACACCCGTCAGCGCATGAATGATGCAGGCATCGAGGTGAGCCTGTTCATCGCGCCGGACCTGGATCAAGTGAAGGCGGCCTGCGCATCCGGCAGCCAGTTCATCGAACTGCACACGGGGGCCTATGCGGAGGCGTTTCACTCAAGCCGCCTGCGCGAGCGTGAGTTGAAGCGGTTGCAAAAGGCCGCCACCTTCGCCCGCCAGATGGGCCTCAAGGTGAACGCCGGACACGGGCTGAACTATGAGAACCTTCCCGCGCTTCATGCCGTTCCTCATTTGACCGAATTGAACATCGGCCACAGCATTGTCAGCCGGGCTGTGTTCACCGGGCTTGCAGCAGCGGTGAAGGACATGCTCCGGCTGTTCAGGCCTTACCGCGGGTGAAGGGCGGCCAGCCTGTTCACAAGACAGTCCCGGGCATCGGCCCTCGAACTTGAGACATCATCATGCGCATCATCGGCACATTGAACACTGCGGAGCTTGCACGGCGATTCGCCGGTTACCTGCACGTGCAGGGCATCGAATCGGAGATTGAACCGGATGGGCACGGCGCGTGCATGGTATGGATCAAGTCCGACGACGATCTGGACGCCGCCATGCATCATTTGCGGCGTTTCGAGAAGGAGCCTGATCACGCCGATTTTCTGGGGGCTGAACAAAAGGCCGCCGCCATGGCGGCGAAAGAGGCGGAGCAGGAGAAGGCGCGTGCTGCACGCACGTTTACGAGGGCCGAAATGCTGCGGCAGAACAGGCCCGTGCTCACCCTGGCCTTGATTGCCGTGTCCATCGTCGTCTTCCTCATCACCGGCATGGGTGAGAAGCTGGCGGCGGTGACGCATCTCACCATCACCGCATACGAGTTGAAGGGCGGTTACATTCAATGGGAAGGTGGGCTTCCCGAGGTGCGAAGCGGCGAATTCTGGCGGCTCATCACGCCCATTTTTCTGCACTTCGGCCCCATTCACATCCTGTTTAACATGCTCTGGCTGAAGGATCTGGGCGCGGCGATTGAATACCGCATCAGCACACGGTTTCTTGCGACCTTTGTGCTGCTGGTGGCTGTGTTGTCCAATCTCGCCGAATACGCCATTGGCGGGGCTCCCAATTTCGGCGGGATGTCCGGCGTGGTGTATGGGCTGCTGGGTTTCATCTGGATGAAGGGAAGATACGACGCGGCCGCCGGGATGGGGCTGCCCCAGCATATCGTGGCCATGATGTTGATCTGGTATTTCCTCTGCCTGTTCGGGTTCATCAAGGGCATCGCGAATGTCGTCCACACCGTGGGTCTGGTGATGGGGGCCGCATGGGGTTACCTGTCCGCGCGACGTTCCCCCCACTTCTTGGGATGAAGTTGCTGCCGCCTGGCGGTGCGTCAGCTCCCGGACGACATCACGTCAGCAGTGCATGCACGACGTCGCCGTGGACGTCCGTCAACCGGAAGTCGCGGCCGGAATGGCGATACACGAGCTTCTCATGATCAAAGCCGAGCAGGTGCAGGATGGTTGCCTGTAGGTCGTGCACGTGGACACGCTTCTCAACCGCCTTGAAACCGAACTCATCGGTTGCGCCATGCACGTGCCCGCCACACACGCCTCCACCCGCCATCCACATGGTGAAACCGTGGTTGTTGTGGTCGCGACCCGCAGTGGGCTTGAGTTCGTTGTTCTGGGTCAGTTCAACCGTGGGCGTGCGCCCGAATTCGCCACCCCAGATGACCAGCGTGTCGTCGAGCAGGCCGCGTGATTTCAAATCCGAAAGCAGTGCGGTGATCCCTTGGCAGCATTCGGCCGCAAGCTTGCGGTGGTCGGCGGCGATGTTGTTGTGGCTGTCCCACGGCTGAAGCGTGCCGTGCCACACCTGCACGTAGCGCACCCCCCGCTCGATCAACCGGCGCGCCATGAGCATCTGCCTGGCCTGCGGCGTGTCGCCGTAAAGTTTGCGGACCGACTCCGGCTCCCTTGCGATGTCAAACGCGTCCGTGGCGGCTGTCTGCATGCGGAAGGCCAGTTCAAAGCTGTGGATGCGGGCTTCCAAGGCGGCTTCCTGACGCGCCGCCAGATGCCTGCGGTTCAATTGATCGATGAACCCGAGCTGCGCGCGCTGCTCGTCCCGGCTCAGGAACGGATTTCTCAGATGCTCGATGAGTTCATGGGGCTGCCTGCCCTCCGTTTCGATGTAGGTGCCCTGGTAGGCGCCGGGCAGAAAGGAGGACTGCCAGTTGTCTGCGCCGGCAACCGGCATGCCTTTGGGCACCAGCACGACAAATCCCGGAAGATTCTGGTTTTCAGTGCCGAGCCCATACGTAATCCATGCCCCGATGCTCGGCCGTGCCATGATGCTGGCGCCGCAGTTCATGAGGCGGAGCGAATTCTCATGGATGGGCGTGTCCGTGTGCATGGAACGGATGACGCACAGGTCATCCGCATGCTTCTCCGCAAGCTGTGCAAACAATTCGCTCACTTCGAGTCCGCTTTGTCCATATCGGCCAAAAGAAAAGGGCGACCCAAGGGCCGCGCCGGTGGGCCGCTCGGTTGCAAAATGCACTGGCAGCCGCTGCCCATGCAGCTTGGTGAGCATCGGCTTCGGATCGAACGTGTCCATCTGGCCGGGGCCTCCATTGGCGAGCAGCTGGATCACGCGCTTCGCCTTCGGCCGGAAATGCGGCGGCTTCGCCGCAAGAGGGTCCGCATCGTCCGTGGAGCCTGCAACCAGGTGCGCCTGTTGGAGCACGGAGGCAAGACCGATCCAGCCGAATCCTGCACCACAACGCGCCAGCATCTGGCGTCGCGATCGTGGAAGGCTTTGTCCGATGACGGGGTTCATGTGAGGTCAGTCAACGAATACAAACTCATTCGATACCAGCAGTCCCTGAACAAAACCCGTCCAGCGATCAGCATCCGGTTTGTCCGCATCCAGACCGAGGTAAGCCCGGGCAATCTTCAGTTCCGCTTCATCTGGCTGGCGGGACAGCACCAGCCGGAACGCATTGTCAATGCGGTCGTTTTCGTGGGTGGCCTGCTGGATTTCCCAGCGCTTCACCACGGCAACGGCCTGCTGCCGCACGAATGCGCTGTTCATCAGATACAATGCCTGCAACGGCACGGTCGTCTCCGCCCGTCGTGCAATCGAGGTGTCCGGATTGGCGACATCGAAGTTCCTGAGCAGCGCCGGGATGCGGAAACGGTCCGTGTAACCATAGATGGCCCGGCGCAGATGGTTGTCATCCAACGGGGTGCTGCGGCCGCCCATGCGCGTGTCCAGCCGTCCGGCGACGTGCAGCATGGAATCCCGCATCGCCTCAAATTCAAGCCGGCGGGGTGACATGCGCCACAGCAGCCGGTTGGAGGGATCCTTCAAAGCGTCCTGGGTGTCATTTGTGCTGCTCTGCTGCCATGTGGCTGAGGCAAGGATGTATCGGTGCAATGCCTTCAACGACCAGTCGTGCTCCATGAACCACGTCGCCAGATGATCCAGCAACTCCGGATGGGAAGGCCTGGATCCCATCGTGCCAAAATCATCGGATGTGGCCACCAATCCCGTGCCGAAATGCTGCTGCCAGACGCGGTTGACGATGACGCGCGCCGTCAGCGGGTTCCTGGGGCTGGCGACGGCCTCCGCCAGTTGCAGCCGTCCGTCATCAGCATAGGAACGGGCATCCACGACCGCCAGCACGGCGGGGAGTCTTCGCGGGACGATGGCACCCGGCTGCTTCATGTCGCCGCGAATGAACACGCGCGGCTCCGCCAGTTTGCCCATGGGACGGACGGCCATCGCGCGATCCACGGGTCCATTGATGTCGATCAGGTGAAGGTCGGTGAGCAATTTGCCCGCCTTTTCACCGTCGCTGCGGTTCACCAGCTCCTTTTCGTTGAGAAAGCGGTGCAGGTCCTGCCTGATTTCATCGCGGTCTGCGGGAGGCACGGGAGAGTCTTTGCCAAACACAAGCTCCACAATGTCGCGCATGGCTGCGTCGCCGCCTTTCAATGCCGAGGCAATGATGCCGCCGTAGGTCGTTGCCACGTCGAGCATGCTGGCGGGCTTGTTCTGCCCGAATGCAGCAATCACAGCAGGGTGGTGGCCGGACAATCCGTCTTCAATCACGCTGGCTGCCGCGGAGGAGAATCCCTCTTTCGGCAGGGCCATGAGCTGATGCCAAAGCCTGAAGAACGGTTCGTCGTGCTTCCGGCTTTGATCGAGCAATGCCGCCCAGCGTTCCGGCGCTCGATACACCAGCCAGCCACGCGGGGTGTCCAGGGGGATGTCGCCTTCCGTTGTGCGATGATGGGGCGAGGCGCGCACCAGATATTGAAGATACTCCGTGGCAAAGTCCTTCATGTGCTGGCTGGACGATTTGAAGCAGGCATCCACATGGGCTTCGTAGTCGGCCATGGCCTTGGCACGCCTGGCTTCGTAATCGGGGTGCTCCTTCGCCTCGCCGGCGCGCCGGACTTCCGGCAGGTCGAGCGGCTCCTCGAAACTGTCCAGGATTCCATACAGCGCGTAGTAGTCGGTTGTGGGAAGCGGATCGAACTTGTGGTCGTGGCAGCGTGAACAGGCCAGTGTCAGTCCCAGAAATCCCCTGGAGATCGTGTCGATCCTGTCGTCCACGCGCAGGGCGGGACCATCGGCGTTGGCAAAGAATTTTCTTCCAACACCCAGCAATCCGAGGCCGCGCAAGTCGGCGGGTGCGGCATCGGCCAGTCGATCAGCCGCGATTTGTTCCAGGATGAAACGGTCAAACGGCTTGTCCTCGTTGAAGGCGTCCACCACGTAGTCCCGGTAGGTGTGCGCAAAGGGGATGCGTCGTTCCCCATCCACGGACTGTTCGATGGTGTCCGCGTAGCGTGCCACATCCAGCCAGTGCCTGGCCCAGCGCTGGCCGTATTCAGGCCGGGACAGAAGCTCATTCACGATGCGTGCGAACTGCTCCTGTGTTGGTTGTGCGGCAAAACGCTTCACCTCCTCGAACGACGGCGGCAGGCCGATGAGGTCGAAATACACACGTCGAATCAACACACGGGGGTCCGCCTGTGGATTGGGGCTCATCCTCTCCCGCTCCAGACGTGACAGGATGAACCGGTCAATGCCGTTGCGCGGCCATGCGGAGTTTCTGATTGCGGGTGGTCGTGGATTGTGGGCCGGCTGGAAAGACCAGTGCGTCTTTGCCAGATCTGGAGAGGCGGCTTTCACCGCTCCGTGACATGGCTGCACGGACACCCAGGCGCAGAGGGTGGCGGCCAGGACAATCTGTGGACGCATGAGGCCTACACTGCCACGCTTCGAGCTTCGCCGACAAGGCGTCAGTCAAAGTCTTGTTGCGCTTATGCGATCAATTCGGCCAGCACCTCGCCGTGAACATCCGTGAGGCGGCGATCGATGGAATTGTGCCGCACGGTCAGGCGCGTGTGATCGATGCCGAGCAGGTGGAGGATCGTGGCGTGAATGTCGTAAACAGTCGTCGGCGTGGACGGATTGCGCGGCTTGAAACCCCATTCATCACTCTCGCCAAACGTTCCGCCGCGCACGCCGCCGCCGCAGAGCCAGTTGGTGAACACAAACGGATTGTGATCGCGTCCCTTGCTGCCCTGCGAACACGGCATCCGCCCAAACTCGGTCGTCCAGAGGATGATCGTGTCCTCGAGCAGCCCGCGTTGCTTGAGGTCCATGATCAGCGCCGCCGTGCCGCGCGCCATACCGAGCGAGAGCGGCGCGTGGTCGCGGGCGACATCCTCGTGCGAATCCCAGTTGCGCCGCGGAAAACCGTTGTCGTTGCCGCTCCAGATCTGCACGAACCGCACGCCGCGTTCGAGCAGGCGTCGGGCGATCAGGCATTTGCGCCCGAAGAACTCCGTCTCGGCCTTGGCGTTGATCGTCGCATCGTCCACCGCCGGTCCTTCCGGCGCGAGGCCGTAGAGGTCCTTGATGTATTGCGGTTCGCGCGCGACATCGAGTGCATCGGTGGCGCTGAGTTGGAGTGCGGCGGCGAGTTCATAACTGCGCACGCGCGCGAGCAGGCGGTCGTCGCCCGGACGCTGCATGGCGTGGCGACGGTTCAACGCCGCCAACGTCTCGAGACCGGCGCGATCACTCGTCGCGTTGATGAAATCGCTCTTCGGCGGATGCAGGTCCGCGATGGGTTCCGCGCTGCCAGGGCGGATCACGGTGCCTTGATGTTGCGCGGGCAAAAACGCATTGGCCCAGTTCTTCGCACCGTTGGAGGCGAACCCGCGATGATCGGGCAGCACAACGAACGTCGGCAGGTTTTCCGTCTCGCTGCCGAGCGCGTAGCTCACCCACGAACCGGCGCTGGGAAATCCAGGGAGTTGAAAGCCTGTCGTCTGGAGCAACGTGCCCTGGCTGTGGACGCCGGTCTTGCCAACCACGTTGTGGACAAATGCGATGTCGTCCACGACGGCACCGAGTGGCGCGACGATGTCGCTGAGCATCTTTCCGCTTTGACCGCAGGCGCGGAACTTCCACGGGCTGGCGAAGCACGCGCCAGGCGTGCTTTGAAACAGCTCGATCTTCTCGCCAGGATCCCAAGGCTGGCCGTCTTTCTGAGTGAGCAGAGGCTTGTAATCGAACATGTCCACGTGGCTCGCTGCCCCCGCCATGAAGAGCTGGATCACGCGTTTGGCCTTCGGCGCAAAGTGCGGCAGACCGGTGGGCATGGGCGCCGCGAGCAGCCCATCGCGTTGCAGAATGTCGGCGAACGCCAACCCGGCGAAACTGCCGGTCATGGTGGAGAGAAATGAGCGACGCGTGAGCGGGTGCGGGCGTTCAGTCCACATAAATGAAGACGTTGAGGTTGAAGATCACGCGCGCAAGGCTGGCGCTGCCGTGGGCCTGGAGGTGCTCGCGCAACACCCGCGCTTCCGTGGCGTCCGGCGCGCGACCGAGCGCGAGCCGGCAGGCGAGGCTCACCTTTTCGTCCGGCGATTTAACCGCCTGGTCCAGCCGCGCGGCGAAGTGGCGCGCCATGGTTTCCACGAGACGGTTGTTCCACTGCGCGAGCGCTTGCAACGCCGTGGTGGATTCGTCGCGCGCGGCCACGCTCAACGACGGATCGGCGCAATCGAGCGTTGTCATTAGCGGCTGCGGCTGCGAGCGCACAATGAAGCGGTAAATGCTCCTCCGTTGACTCGCGGGATCGTCCGGGTTGTGCAGGTGATACTGGTAATGCGGTGAGTGCTGCGGCTTCTCGATGACAAAATCCATAAAACTCGGTCCGCCGCGTTCCTCCACGCGCAGCTTGCCGCTCACCGCGAGCACGGCATCCCGAAACTCCTCCGCCGACAGCCGACGGCGATTCGCGCGCCAGAGCAGCGCGTTGTTGGCATCGAGACGCGCGTTGGCTTCGTGGTGCCTGCTCGCACGCCGATACGCCTCGCTGGTCACGAGCAGACGAATCATCGCCTTGAGCGAGTGTCGCGGGTCGTCGCGCAGTTTCGCCGCGAGGAAATCGAGCAGCTCCGGATGCGTGGGTTTGAGGCCCATGCGTCCGAAGTCGTTCGGCGTGCCGACGAGCGGCTGGCCAAAGGTCCATTGCCAGAGCCGGTTCACGATGCTGCGCCAGACCAGCGGATTGTCGTGACTCGTAACGGCGCGGGCGAGTGCAGCACGGGCATCTGCCTCGGTCGCATTGGCGGGCAGGGTGAATTCCATCGGTGCACCGGACCAGAGCGGAGCGGTGCCGGGGCGCATCAATTCGCCGGGCGCCTTCAAGTCACCACGGTTGAGCAGGTGAATCGCGCGCGGTTTTCCGCCGGTCGCGTTGAAGCGTCCCTGCGCACTGAAATCGGTCGCCGCAGCATAGACGAGTTCGCCCTTGGGAAAGGCGTTGAGCTTGGGATTCAGTTGGGCGAGTTCGGATTCAATCGCCTTCAAGCGCGCGTCGCGGGCGGGATCGGCCAGCTCCTTTTCAATCGCGGCCTTGCGGGCTTCCAGTTCGCGCAGTTCAGCAAGCGCCGCAGGATCGCCCACTTCGCGGTGATAGATGCCGTCGGTGAGATTCGCACGACCCCAGCGTGGTGGCGCCTCGATGCTGTCGAGCGCGGTCACAGGTGCGCCGCCGGCGAGATTGTCGTGGTTTTCGCCGCCGATGGCCTGCACTTCGCCCAGGGCAAAAATGAAGTCGTTCTTGCGCGGCGCCAGACGCGTCGCGGTCACCCGGATGAAACGCACCGGGTCACGGCCCACGTCCGCCACGATCTCACCCTGACCCGGATTGGGTTGGTCAGCGCCCGTGGCATCGTGAACGAGCCGGACGCCCTGCCTGAACTCCGCGTCATTGGAAGCTTCCACCTTGTAGCGCACAGGGAACCCAAAGCCCGCGCCGATGTTGTTGAAAGTGTCGTAAGCCGGGATCAGCCGCACCTGCTCGATGCCCTGCGGCTTGCGCAGATCCACCTGCACCCATTTCACCGTGTCCTGCTGCGGAGATATCTGACTGTGCCAGCCGTATTGCGGACGCAGCGGCGAACCGTGCTTTTGTTTCAACTCCGCAAGCCGGCGTTCGATGCCCGACGTGCGTGCGCCCAAGTCCCGCCTGGCGTCGCTCGTGAGCCGGGTTTGCTCGGCCTTGAGTTCGTTGATGCGCGCCAGCACAGCATTGCGCTGACGCTCCTTGTCCGGTGGCAGCCCGCTGTAAACTCGGTCCGCGCGATCCACCGCCGAGAACACCGCGTGCAACCGGTAGTAGTCCTCCATCTTCACCGGGTCGAACTTGTGATGGTGGCATTGCGCGCACTGGACCGTCGTGCTGAGGAAGACGTTGAAGACGGCGGAGACCATTTCATCGCGGTCGAGGTGTTTCGCGATACGGCCGTCGAGCTTCGCCTCGCCCACCTCGGTGTGCCCGATGAAATCCCACGGACCCGCCGCCAGAAATCCGAGACCGAGCACGCCATCGCGTTGGCAGGGAAACAGCGTGTCGCCGGCAATCTGCTCCTGCACGAAACGGTCATAAGGTTTGTCCTCATTGAAGCTGCGGATGACGTAATCGCGATACGGCCACGCGTTCATCCGCGGCTTGTCCTTGTCGTAACCATGCGTCTCGCCGTAGCGCGCGACGTCGAGCCAGTGCCGCGCCCACTTTTCGCCGAAGGCCGGTGAGGCGAGAAGGCGATCCGCCAGTTGCTGAATGCTGACGGCAGAATTCTCGCGATGAGCTTTCGTGAACTGCGCCACTTCCTCCGGCGTCGGCGGGAGACCGGTAAGATCGAAGGTCATGCGCCGGATGAGCGTCACTGCGTCCGCAGCTGCCACGGGTTTCAGCCGCTGCTCCGCGAGCTTCGCAACAATGAACGCATCCACCGGGTTGCGGCCTTGGACATTCGACTTCGAACCTTGGACCGCGAGCGGCTGCAAACTCCACCAATCGAGATTGCGCGGCGGGTTGTCCTTGAGCACCCGCGCCTCGGGCCACGGCGCGCCCGCCGCAATCCAGCCCCGCAGCGTTTCGACTTCGGCGGGCGATAGCGGCTCGCTTTTCTTCGGCATTTCCGGAGCGGTGCCGCTCACCTGTTCGATCAAGCGGCTCCTCTCCGGTTTGCCCGGCACAAGCACCGCCAGCGCATGCTCGCGGGTGTCGAGTTTCAGATCACCTTTCGCGTGCGCGCCGTCATGGCAGGACAGACAGCGCCCTTCGAGGATGGGTGCCACGTCGCGCTCGAAGTCCGGGACCAAACCCTGTCCCAACACGGGAGCCACCAGCGCCAGCAGCGCGATGGTCCAGATTGGGAACCGGATGCTTTGCATGATCGGGAGTTTGCTATGGCAGTTTCAAACTTGCCACGGGAATCACCGCCAGCTCCGCGCTGTTGTTGTTCCACAGCTCGCGGCCTTCACCAATGCGGCCGATGTTGCCACCGTTGTTCGAGTAGCCGACGTAAAGGTTGCCGTTGTGCTCGATGGCGTAGGGATAGGAAAGCGAGGCACGCTCGTGGCTCTCGCCGGGGCCTTCGGGAAAAAGCGCGTGGCGGATGACGAAGACGCTGGAGAACAAGGTCTCGCCCGGTTTGCTGAGCGCGATCGTCAAGGGCGATCGGCGTCCGCCGCCGTCGGCGCTGGTGCTGCACACGAGGTAGTGCTGGCCGGTGCTCAAGACGCCCGCATAGGGTTTGCTGGTCGCCATGGGCAAGTTGCTCGGGCGCATGAGTGTCCAGGTGCGTCCAAAGTCTTCGCTGGTGGCGGTGAGGGCCTTCGCCTCGGCTCCGTAGCGGCTGAGGTTGGTGATGCGTTTGCCCTCGACGATCACCGCGGACTCACCCCAGACCTTGCCGAGGCCGGGCACCTGCGAAATCCGCACCAGGTCCCATTTCAGGAAGTTGTCGCCCTGGCTGATCGCGACCGCGGCGGGATGCTTGCCACCCTCCGGCGCGTCGCCGCCAGCGGAGATGCCGGCCAGGATCCAGTTGCCGTCGTCCATGCGGATCGGCTCCTGCATGGGCCAGAAACCGCCTTCGACCACCACGCCGAGCTTCTCAAACTCGCCGGTCGTTTCATTCAGTCGATAGGCCCGGGTGTGGATCCCTTTCATCGTGCCAGTGTAGGAGCCCATGAAGGCCCACAGCGCTCCCTCATGGGAGAGGAACACGCCGTGGCTGACGGCAACCTCCGGGCCGCCGTCGTCCATGGTCTTCACCGCACTCCAAGTGCGGCCTTCATCGTCGCTGACGCAAAAGCGCGCCTCCTCGGTGTCGGTGTTCTCGCCGCCTTGGTTGTGGCCAAAGCTGGCGTAGAGCCTGCCCTTGTGGAAGCCGAGGCCGACGCCGTGGAGGAAGCGGTAACCGTCCTTCTTGAACTCGTAGGGCTTGATGACGGAAAAGCGCCCGCCTTTCAGCAGCGGGATGTCGGCGGCTTTGGGCACCGGCTGCTTTTCATCCCAGAGTGTGACCGGAACAATCGGCTCGGGCACGGGCAAGGTGGCCGCCACGGGCTGGTAGAGCGCCGCCATTTCGTCCGCCGGCAACGCGCGGTCAA
>CAYQCZ010000024.1:0-3321 GCA_964415955.1 uncultured Verrucomicrobiota bacterium
ATGCAGTCGGGGAATGACATCAAGACTGTGCAGGAGCTGCTTGGCCACGAGGACTTGAACACGACGGCGATTTACCTACACGGGGATCAGTCGCGGGGTTTCAGTCCGTTGGATCGCGGGGCGTTGGTGGTTTCTCCGCATGTGGCCGCACTGGAGAATTTCGCATGAACGTGATTCTTTTCCAGCCACGGTTTGAGCCGCTTATCCGGTGTGGGGCGAAGTGGCAGACGTGCAGGCTTCATCGGCGCGATGGAAAGCCACGCGCGCGTGTGGCCGAGACAGTCTCTCTGCGGGTGTGGTCCGGGTTACCCTACCGCTCCAAGCAAAGGGAGATCGCACAGGCCGTGATCACCGAAGTGGAATCCATCCAGATCGAACGGAATGGTGTGAGCTTTGGTGATGGGACATTGCGTGCCTGGTGGGTGGGTGTTGGGACCAAGAATGAACATTACCTGGAGTATTTCGCAAAGCGCGACGGGTTCGACTCGTTCGGTCAGCTTGTGGAGTGGTTTCAAAAAACGCATGGGCTGCCGTTTAGCGGGAGCTGCATTGAGTGGAGGGTTGTCAAGTGAAGGCAAAATTTCCCAGGGCGAAGGCGTTGAAGGTGGCGCGGTTTATGTGCCTGAGTCTGGCGGATCATTGCGTGCGCTTGGTGGTGGCTGGGTCTCTGCGGCGAGGGAAGCAGGAGGTGGGGGACGTGGAGATCCTGTTCATCCCGGACATGGTGGAGGTGCGGGAGGATATGTTCGAGACGAGGATGGTGTCGAAGGTGGATGCCGTGCTGGAGGAGTTGATGGAGCGTGGGGTGATCGCCAAGCGGCTGAATTCCAATGGGAGCGTGATGTGGGGCGAGAAGAACAAGCTGGCGGTGCATGTGGAGAGTGGCATCCCGGTGGACCTGTTCGCGGCCACGCAGGAGAACTGGTGGAATTACCTGGTGTGCCGGACGGGACCAGGGGAATCAAACATCGCGATCGCATCAACGGCGAAGGCGATGGGCTGGGAGTGGAATCCGTATGGGTCGGGTTTCAGCAGGCCGGCGGGGCTGGGGCGGGAGTTCCACGTGGTGAAGAGCGAGCGGGAGGTTTTTGAGTTCGCGGGCCTCCCATACAAGGAACCGCAAGAGCGATGAAAAACAATCTCCCCATCACGGTGGCTCCGCTGGAAGAGGCGGTGGCGAAGATCAACGCGAAGACGCCGGTGGGCTCGACGTTGCGCAGCGCGGAGTGGGCGCAGGTGCCGCTGGCGTTAAGGGAGCGGGCGCAGTTCAGCGCGTGCTGGCGGAGGCGGCGCGGGTGTTGTCAATCAACCGGAGGTCTAAAAAACTTCGGAACCAGGCAGCAGCCGACCAACCGAGCTTGTTCGAATTATGAGCCTGGAATGTGTGTTAAACTGGCGCGAATATGCGTTCTTTCTTCAACATGTGTGTCAAACCGCTGGTTTCCCGTCCTGCCTTTTGTAAGTCATTGATATTACGCCTTCTTGCCACTAGTTCCCTCTAATTTCCCTTGTGTCATAGTGCGCGCGAAGATTCAGCAGGCTGGATACACTCCAGTCATGGATGCCAGGGCTCGACGGAGCCCCACCACGGGGAACTCCGCCAGGAATGGCCTCAGCAGGTGATCGACCTTTATGCGAAGGGGCCCTGCGTGCGGCCGTGCCACTTGCTCCACCATGTGCGGAACTGCGTCCACTGTGTCACCAGATGCGCATGCTGGCTCACGCTCAACGCATCGTCCGCGTTCAGTTGGAGCAGGTAATCATTGTGCCCTTCCAGCACCATGAGCGCCTTGTAATACAGCACCAGGTCGGGGCCTTCGTCGAACTTCGCCAGCACGGCCATGGCTTGGTCCAGTTCCAGCGCGAGGGTGCGCGCCTCGGGATCACCCTTTGCGGCGCGTTCGCACAGCTGCACCAGCCGCAGCACCTCGCGCGGCAGCGCATTGCCCACGCCCGTGATCGCGCCCCGCGCCCCGCAGCGCACGAACCCATGGAACACCTGCGTGTCCACGCCCACCATCAATGTCAGTTCCGACCGCCCGCTGGTGATGTGCTCCGCCGCATACGTCAGCGAGGAGGAACCGCCGAATTCCTTGAAACCAACGAGATTCTTGTGGTCGCGCCGCAGGTCGAAGAGCAAATCCGCCTTCGTCTCGAACCCGTAATACGGGCTGTTGTAAATCACCGCCGGAAGATCCACGCCAGCGGACAGCACCGCGGCGAAGTGATTGTGTTGCGCCGCCGGGGAGGTGCCGCGTGACAACTGCCGCGGAATCACCATCAGTCCCTTTGCGCCCACGCGCTTTGCGTGCGCCGCGTGGTCCACTGCCTGGCGCGTGCTTTGCGCGCCCGTGCCCACGACCACCGGGATGCCCGCCTCCGCCAGCCGCCGCACCCCTTCCTGGCGCTGCGCATCCGTCAGCAACGGCCAGTCGCCCATCGACCCGCAGTAAACCACTGCGCGCATGCCCGTCTCCATCAAGCCCTGCGCCGTGCGGACCAGCGCGTCGAAGTTTGGTGAACGATCGTCATGGCAGGGCGTCATCAAGGCGGGGATGCAGCCGCGGAAGATCAAGTCGTTGGGGGAGGCGGTGGCGTTGTTCATGTCAGGTTGGCAGGGCGGCGGACGGACGGAAACCTTAGTGACTGCCCGCAAAATGACAAGGGACACGTGATGTGGAACCTGCGCGGCAGCCGTTGCGGAGGGCGACAAAACGCGGAGTCCGCAAAAGGGATTGAACCACGAAGACACGGATGATGCGAAGGGAGGCAGACAACAACGAAACAAAGCAGAACGCAAGGGGTGTTTCGTCACTCAGCGCCAACTGCGCGATCCTTCCCAGCCAGGGTGACGCGCCGGGACAACTTACAATCCCAAATGTTCCCGGGCATAATTGAACGACCGCACGTTGTTGGCTTCCTCAAATGCCAGGCGTTCCTCGGGTGATTTGCCGGTGACGGAGGGCAGGGGCTGTTTCGGCGGGTGTTGTTTCACCAAGGCCATCACTTTGGCTAGACGGCGTTCGCGCTGGTCGTTCATGGTGGCCCAGTATGTGTCACGCAGGACCGGCACCTTGAGCGGATCGCGCGTGATCATTTCCAGGTTGAACTGGACGGAAGGATTCGCCTTCTCGCAAACCTGCTTCATCCGCTTGAGATCAAGGAAGCCATCGCCGAGCGGCACTTCGGAGATCATCCGCAGCCGGATCGACTCTTCGAGGCGGTGGTTGAGTTCTTCGCGTGCCTCGTCGAGCGAGATCGGGTTCGCCAGCGTGAAGCGGACGTCCCAGTACTCGACGGGTTCTGGCACGGGCTGGCCGC
>CAYQCZ010000024.1:3331-4544 GCA_964415955.1 uncultured Verrucomicrobiota bacterium
GCCGTCCTCGTATGCCTGCACGGCCATGTCCTTGAAATGCGTGGTGACCGTGAAGGGCGCAAGGGCCTCGACGGTCTCCATCGGGTCGTCGAGCAAGGCGATGTTGTTGCCGAGATCGAGGTTCACGCCGACCCATTCGCTGCTCAGGCGTTTCATCAGAGCAACGTGTTCCTCGATGCGCCAGTCCTTGTGATTCTCGTCGGCCAGCTTGACCTTGTGCCGGCGCATGATTCGTTCAGCGAGCGTCAGGCGTTTCCATGCGTCATCGGCGAAGCGTTTCCATGATTCAGGCGAATCGAAATTCTCGTAACGCCTTCCACCAAGGCAGACGGTGCGGATGATGGCGGCACCCGCCTCCTTCGCAGCACGGACGCTGCCTTCGAAACGCGCCAGGTCGCCTTCGTCCTTGGGCAGGCTAATCTGACCTTCCAAAGTGATGCCAAGCGATTCGCGTTTGTCACGCACCTTGCCCGCGAAGTCCGACTGCCAGCCATTCACACCGATCTGAAGACAACCCGCGCCCAATGTGCGGCAATGCGCCAGCACGTCGAGTGCACTCGACCAGCCCGGATACTTCTCGCTCTTCGCCTTCGAGCCCCAGCGGATCATGTAAGTGGCGATGCTGACGCCGAGGCGTTTGCCGGAGGAAGCAGCGCGCAAGGGCAGGGCGGTGGCTGCGATCGTGGCTGTGGTCGCCTTGAGGAATTGGCGGCGGTTCATAAGCTTGAATATGACGCAGAGTATCCGACGCGGACTGTATGCGCCCAGACGTAACTGCCAAACGAAAAGGGGCGGCAACTGCCGCCCCTTCCAAACTCGATTTAGTGGTTCACGTTTACTTTTTCCCCGCATTTTCCTTCACGAACTTCTGGGCGGCGGTGACGAAGGCCGTTGGATCGCTGGCGAATGACCCGTTGTCTGTTTCAATGGCCATCACGCCCTGCCATTTGGCTTTGCGCAGTTCGGCGAACAATCCCTTGTAATTGGCAATGCCAGTGCCGACTTCGACATCGAGGATCACTTCCTTGCCATCGGCCTTCTCCACTTTCTTGTCCTTGAGATGCAGGTCATACACGCGGCCCTTGTAATCGACGAACGCCTTCGCCACATCGAACCCGGCGCCCGAGATGTGGCCGATGTCGATGCACACGCCGATGCGCTCGTCGCGTTCCTTGAGCACGCTCCAGACTTTTTCCGGCGTGCCATACACGGA
>CAYQCZ010000024.1:4554-17211 GCA_964415955.1 uncultured Verrucomicrobiota bacterium
GCGAGCTTGATGTCGTATTCCTTCACCAGGCTTTCGAGGCTGTCCCAGATCGCCTTTTCATTCTTCGGCTCCACCACGATCAGTTTGCAGCCAAGGAATTTTGCCATCTCGAACAGCTTGCGGTTCTCCTCGGTCTTGGCGGAAGTGCCCGCGACCCCGAACGTGTAGCAGGTGAGGCCGTTGGCATCGAGCACGGCTTTCTTTGCGGCCCAATCTTCGCGGCTGGCATTGGGGTCGATATGCTTGCTGATCATCTGCAGGTGGGTGATGCCCTGTTTCTTGGCGAACTCCACGACGCCATCGAAGGACATGTTGCGGCAGGTCCATGTCTGGAGGCCGACGATGGGTTTGTAGTCGGCGGCCCCGGCGTGAAGCGCGGTGGCGAGAAATGCTGCGAACAGGGATTTGAGAACGGCTGGTTTCATGGATGTGATGTGTTGGTGGACTTGCGGAGCATTGAAAACGAAAGCATGGCCGGGTCAACCCGGATTTCTGCTGGCCGTTGATGCTGAATTCCCATAAAGACCACGGCATCACATGCGCTTTCCCCAGGGCACAATCTGTCTGCGTGGCTTCTTGCTTGCGTGTGCGGTAGTGGCTGCGATGGGCGACGCGGCGTCGATCATGGCGGATGACATGGACTGGAAGAAGCTCGCTCCAATTCCCGATGCGGAAGGTTTTGCCGGACCTTTTGCGGGCACGCACAAGGGCGTCTTGATGGTGGCTGGCGGTGCCAATTTCCCGTCCAAGAAACCATGGGAAGGCGGCACAAAAGTCTGGTATGACGACGTGTTCGTTCTGGAAAAACCGGCTGGCCAGTGGCGCAGGGCAGGGCGGTTGTCCAGGCCGTTGGGGTATGGAGTGTCGGTGTCCACAAGGGAAGGCATCCTCTGCGCCGGCGGCAGCGATGCCGCGATGCATCATGCGGGCGTGTTCCGCCTTGAATGGAGCCGTGGCAGCATCGTGGAGACACCCATGCCGCCATTGCCCGCGCCCTGCGCGAACATGTGCGGTGCCGTGGTGAAGGACGTGCTCTACATCATGGGTGGCATTGAAACACCCGCTGCGACGGAGGCGAAGAACACGTTGTGGGCGTTGAATCTGAAACAGCCCCGCGCGGAGTGGCAGGTGCTGGAGCCTTTGCCCGGTCGGGGGCGCATGCTCTCAACGGCGGGTGCAGCGGGGGATTCATTGTTCATTTTCAGCGGCGCTGCTTTGAAGGCTGGGCCTGATGGCAAGCCGGTGCGTGAGTGGCTGCGTGATGCGTGGCGTTACACGCCGGGGATGGGCTGGAAACGTCTGGCGGATGTGCCGCGTGTGGCGGTGGCTGCGCCTTCGCCTGCGGCGGAGGACGATGGCCGGTTGCTGGTGCTGGGAGGGGACGATGGCAGTCAGATTGATGTGGAGCCTACCAACCACAACGGGTTCCCGAGGGGCATTCAGGCATTCGATGTGCGCAACGACCGCTGGGAGATGGCCGGGGATGTGCCGTTTTCACTGGTGACCACGACGACAGTGCGCTGGCGCGGACGCGTGGTCATTCCCGGTGGCGAAGCGAAACCGGGTGTGCGCTCGACGGAAGTGTGGTCGGCGGACGATTGAAACAATCAAGATCATGGAGCACTGGAAATCCAATTCCGTTCAAAGAACTGCCTGGCTGATGGTGGCCCTGCTGTGGCCGGTGGCGTTGCTGAACTACCTGGACCGCCAGATGCTGGCGACCATGAAAACCTCCATGGTGGGCGACATCAGCGGCATGGACAGCGACGCCCAGTGGGGCTTTGTGCTGGCGTCCTTCAAATGGGTGTATGCCGTGCTCAGCCCTGTCGGGGGCTACATTGCAGATCGATTCAGCCGACGCCATGTCATCGCCGTGAGTTTGTTTGCATGGTCTGTTGTGACATGGATGACGGGGCAGGTGACGACCTATAACGAACTGGTGGCCACACGGGCATTGATGGGCATCAGCGAGGCGTTTTACATCCCGGCAGCACTGGCTTTGATCTCCGACTTTCACATCGGGCATACGAGATCGAGGGCGGTGGGGGTGCATCAGACCGGCATTTACATCGGGCTGATTCTCGGCGGATTCGCCGGACATGTGGCCGATGAACCCAGTCTGGGCTGGCGGTGGGCCTTTGGCGCGGCAGGTTTGGTGGGGATTGTGTATGCGTTCCCTTTGTTTGCGTTCTTGAAGAATCCATCACGCCAGACGGATGGGACCGGGGTTTGCTTTTCGCCGGGCAAGGCTGTGGGAGAGTTGTTTGGCAACCGGAACTACATCCTGCTGGTGTTGTATTTCACGCTGCCGGCCATTGCTGGATGGGTCATCAAGGACTGGATGCCGGTGATCTTGAAGGAGCAGTTCAACCTGTCGCAGGGCGAGGCGGGAGTCATCGCGGTCTTGTATGTGCAGATTGCGACGATTGGCGGTGCGGTGCTGGGAGGGTGGCTGGCGGACCGTTGGATGCGGCGCAGTGAGCGTGGGCGTATCTATGTGAGCGCCATCGGGATGACCCTCTTCCTGCCCGCGTTGTTTGGCCTGGGGAATCCCGGAACGGTCTTCCTTGCCATCGTGTTTCTCATCCTGTTTGGCGTTGGGTGGGGGTTCTTTGACTCGAACAACATGCCCATACTTTGCCAGATCACACGGCCTGAATTGCGTGCCACGGGCTACGGCATCATGAATCTCGTGAGCATTTCGTGCGGGGGATTTGGCGACTGGGGATTCGGCGTGTTGAAGAGCCGGGGGGTGCCGCTGTCGGTCATCTTTGGTTGTTTCACCTTGGTGGCGCTGCTTTCGGTGGTGATCGTGCTGCTGATCCGGCCTCGAAAACAGGTTCGGGAAGCGTCTTGAACCCGGCAGGTTTGTTGAAAGGGGGGATTCCCTGCCGGGACGCGTTGTTGGTTACGGTTGTGTATCAAAGCCTCAGCCAGCCATATACGCGATTGACAATCCGGGGGCGTTCAGGCACCAAAAGGTCATCAATTTGGCGAATCTGGGTGAGCAAGCTAAACGACGGGCAGGTTAAACAAACTTCTATGAAACAATTACTCAAGGTTTCCGGCTATGTGGCCATTGGTGTTCTTGGCGTGGAGACGGCCAATGCGCAGTCCAAGCCGTGGAACGTGTCCGCCACGGTGCGCGGATTCTATGATGACAACTACGCCACTGCGCCTTCCAACCCCGCGCCCGGCCAGGCCGGCAAGCAGTCCAGCTATGGCGTGGAGTTGAGTCCGGGTGCCGGCTTCGCCATGAAGCGGGACCAGACGGACCTCGCCCTTGATTACCTCTACACCATGCGGTATTTCGAGAACCGCCCCAACTCCGCCGACCATGCCCACCAGTTCGACCTGCGGCTGGATCAGAAGTTTGGTGCGGAACGCTACGCGGCAACCGTGCGCGATTCTTTCGTGATCGCCCAGGAGGCCACCCTGATCGATCCGGCCATTGCCGCAACGCCGCTGCGCAGCAACGGCAACAACATCCGCAATTTTGTTTCTGCAAAGTTCCAGGCGGATTTGAGCGGGCCGCTCGGTGCGGAGTTTGAATACCAGAACTCCTTCTTCGATTACGATGAGACGGGGCCGGGCAGCCGTTCGGCGTTGCTCGACCGCATGGAGCACCTTGCCATTGCGAACCTGCGTTATCAGGTGCAGCGCACCACCATTGCGCTGCTGGGCTATCAGTTTGGTGTCAGGGAGCAGACCAGCACGGATCCTCTGGCGGGCATCCCTGGATCGCCCCTGCCGAACATCCGCGACAGCTACTCGCACTATGGCTACGTCGGCGTGGATCACTATTTCACCGACCGGTTCAGCGTGCATCCGCGTGTGGGTGTCCAATACACCGAGTATCCAAACGCGCCCGCCGGTGTGAGTGGCAACACCGTCAATCCTTACGCCGATGTCAGCGCGATGTATGGCTACGGCGAGAACAGCAACATCCAGGTGGGTGTGCGCCACACGCGGACCCAGACGGACGTGGCGTTCAATGTGCTGGTGCCGGGCGCCGGCACGACGCTCGACGCGGAGACCACGGCAATTTACGCGAACTGGAGGCATGAGATCACCGCCAAGCTGGCCAGCACGGCGTTGATCCAGTATCAGCGCTCATCGTTCCACCAAGGGGCGGCCGGGAGCCTGACCGACCAGTATGTGATCGGCGGGTTGAACATCTCCTACGCCATCAACGAGTTCCTTTCGGCCGAGGCTGGATACAACTACGACCGCCTCCATTCCGAAATCGCCAACCGCAGTTTCACCCGCAATCGCATCTACCTCGGTGTCCGTGCGAAGTATTAGTCGTATTTGATATCGCATGAGGGGAGTTCCGGCCTGCCGGGCTCCCCTCTTTTTCATCATGGAATCCGTCCCGTCATTGCCCTCCGAGAACCGCCTCCATTTCCTCGATTACTGGCGCATCATCCGCGTTCGCAAGCTGGTCATCCTCGCGGTGTTTCTGCTGGTGGTTACGACCGCGACCGTGGTGACCTTCTGGCTGCCCAAGACGTATGCCAGCAAAGCCCGCATGCTGGTGGGCAAGGATCAGCGCAACGCCAGTTTCCAGAACGAAATCCAGCAGCCCTTCGACTACAATTTCATCCAGACGCAGTTCGAGGTCATCCAGTCCAAGATGATCCTCGACCAGGTCATCACAAACCTTGCGCTTGGGGAAGTGTGGGCGAAGCGTTATGGACGTCCGGTTCCCTACACCGTGCAGGAGACGCTGGAACTGCTGGAAGACCGCATGGACCTGCGGCAGGTGCGCAACACCAGCTACATCGAAATCCGTGTGTTCAGCGAGATACCGGAGGAGGCGGCACAGATCGCGAATCTGATCGCCGATGTTTACAAGAAACATCGTGAAAGCCAGTTGTCTGACAAGACACAAAGCGGCATCAGGGTGTTCGAGCAGCGCCTGGCGGAGCAGCGACAGATCGTGACCAACCTGCAAAACAAGGTCGATTCACTACGGCAGGAATTGAAGATCGACGACGCCTTCGCCGTGAACGACCAGTATGTCTCGCCGCTCAACACAGAGGCCGTGCGCAAAAAGATGATCGATAAGACCACGGCGCACAACGAGTATCTGACCGCTGAGAACAAGTTGAAGCAGATCGAGGGCAGGACGGTGAAGGAACTGCGCTTCATTCTTCCCACAATCCATCCGGACCAGAACCTTCCCTTGCTTCTGCAAAACCGCGCATTGCTTGCCCAGAAGATTTCAGAGAACCGCGTCGATTTTACGGATGAGAATCCCGAGATGAAGCGGTTGAAGGACGCCTTCGAGAAAGTCGAGGAACAGATTGATGAAATGGTGACCGGCATCCGCAAAGGCCTCACTGCACAGCGCGATGCTGCCAAGGCTACGTATGACACCCTGTCGTCGGAACTTGAAAAAGCCCAGGAGGAGGATCGCCGTCTTGCCGGTGTTTCCCGCCCCTACTTCGAGGCCAAGCAGGAACTCAAAGCCCAGCGCGACATTCTTGACCGGCTGGAGTCCAAGGTGTTGATCGAGACGGTGGAGCAGCAGATTCCCTCCGAATACATGGTGGAGATCACCGATCGTGCAGGAGTCGCCGTGAAGCCCGTGCGGCCCAATGTGCCGTTGAACATCGCCGCGTCCATCGTCGTGGGTTTGATCGCCGGCATTGGGCTCGCATTCTTCATCGAATATCTGGACACCAGCGTGAAGACCATCGACGACATCGAGCAGGTGCTGCAATCGCCTGTGTTGAGCGTCATTCCCCAAGGAACAGGTCCGTTGATCGATGAAGGTCAGGAAAGCCCTCATGCCGAGGCCTACCGGGTGCTGCGCACCAACATCCTTTTCGGGCGTAAAAGCGAGGGGATGAACACCATGACCGTGGTCAGCGGTGGTGCGGCCGAGGGCAAGTCCACAACCATTCTGAACCTCGCCATCGTCTTGGCCCAGAACGGCGCCCGGGTGCTGCTGGTGGACACCGACCTGCGCCGTCCCAGCCTGCACAAGGCGTTGAAGACATCCAACAGCGTCGGGATGACCAACTACCTGCTCAAGCAGAACACGCTGGAGGAGGTCATTCAGACCACACCGGTGGCCGGGTTGGACTTCTTGCCCAGCGGCAAGCTGCCCAGCAGTTCGCTTGGCATTTTGAACTCCCCGCACTTCCACGAGTTTGTTCAGGAGGTGAAGAAGCGTTATGACTTTGTGCTGCTTGACTCACCGCCGATCCTTGGTGTGAGTGATGCTTCGATCCTCGTGCGCGAGGTGGAGATGACGCTGCTGGTGGTGCAGCATCGGAAGTATCCGCAGGCCATGAACGTGCGAGCCAAGCAGACCATCGACAAGTTTGGCGGCAACCTGCTGGGCGTGGTGCTGAACAACATCAACCTGTCAACCGACTCCTACTATTACTACTACAGCGGCTACGGTTACGGTTACACCAACCAGAACCAGGCCGATGAAGACAAGCCCAACGGAGTGCATAAAAAGTCCGCTGAGGATTCGGACAAAGTGCCGCTCAAGCGAAAATACTAGTTGTCCGGAAAGCTGCCCTCGCTGACGATGCGCGCCATGAAATTCCTGATGTATTGCCGTCAAGTCCTTGTCCTCGGTGTCCTGGCGGGTGCGGCCTGGCTGCCCGCAGGTTGTGGCACTGGAGGCGGGGGTGGCCGGACGGCTGTCCAGGAACGTCCGCCCTCTCTGCCATCCGACGTGCTGCGCAAGGACGACCTTGTGGTCATCACATTTGCGAACCTTCCGGCACCCGGCAAACCGCCGCACGAGGAGAAGATCAAGGACGACGGCACCATCACGCCACCGGAGATCGGCCCCATCAAGGCCGAGGGCAAGACCGCCGGACAACTTCAGAAGGAAATCCAGGACAAATACGTGCCGCATCTCTACCGGCGCATGTCCGTCACGGTGAGGCCGCCGGAGCGTTTCTTTTATGTTCAGGGTGAGGTCAAGGGCCCGAACCGTTATCAGCTCACGCCGGGCATGACCGTGCTCAAGGCCATCACCACGGCCGGTGGTTTCACGGATTTTGCCAAACGAACCGATGTGGAACTGACCAGCATCACCGGCGAGAGCTACAAGATCGACTGCAAGGAGGCGCAGAAGAAGCCTGCGCTGGACCTGCCCATTTATCCGGACGACCGCATCAATGTGCCCAAACGGTTTTATTGATGGTCCAGTTCAAGATTCTCTCCGGACGCCGTGCAGGCCAGGTGGTGCTGGTTTCCTCCTTTCCTGCCGTGGTGGGGCGTCTTGATTCAGCCGATGTGTGCATCGAGGAAAACGGTGTCTGGGACCGGCATGTGACCATCGAACTGGAGAACACCACCGGTTACCACGCGCGACTGAGCGAGCATGCGCTGGGCAGCGTGAACGGGCAGGAGTTCACCCGGCATCACCTTCGGAATGGCGACGTGCTGGAACTTGGTGCAGCCCGGCTGCAATTCTGGGTGGGTGCTGCGGTCCAGTCGAATTTGCGCTGGCGCGAACACATGATCTGGATCGGCCTTCTGGCACTGGTGGCCGTGCAGTTTTTTCTGCTCTGGCACCTGTCTCAGTAGCTCTCCAGCCGGCAAAGGCCGGTGCGGGCTTGCAGCATGAGGTTTTGCCTCAGATGCCTCATCGGTCTCAACAAGCCTCCAGACCATGCCCGAAGCCTGAACAGCAACGGCAGACCCTTGGGTTCTGCACATGGTTTTTCTGGCATCCCCCGTCCCTCCGATGTGGAAAACTTCCCCGACCCTCATCCAAGGTCGGTGGATGTGAGGCGGGGTGGCATTTGCCGACGGCACAGGAAGCCAGATGGTGGACGTCACAGGAAACTTGTGCATGCGTGACAACCGGGTCCGCCGGAGCACTGCGTCCACCTCAAGCGGACCCCGCACCCATGACAAGGCATCAGCGGAGGGGATGCAGACATTGAATTTCCATGAATTGCCCTGTTGCTTTGGACGGATTGCCTGCTACTTTTCCACCATTCAAACCAGATGGCCACGAAACCTTTCCCAGCCCGGTTGCGTCCGCCTTGGTAAGGCAAGAAAAGTTCAGACTCAAACAAACTACACGTAGTTCTATGAAATCCACCGACAAATACATCAGCGAGCACTCTGTCCGTCCGGAAGATGTCATCATGACGCGCCGCCAGTTTCTGGAGCGGTCCGGGATGGGGTTTGGAGCCGTGAGTCTGGCAGGCTTGGTGGGCCAGGCCTATTTCGGTGCCAGCAGCGTCAGCGCGTCCACGTTGAATCCGCTTTCACCCAAGCAGGGGCATTTCCCGGCCAAGGCCAGGCGCGTGATTCACATCTTCGCGCAGGGCGCACCGTCCCACGTGGATACATGGGATCCAAAGCCGGCCCTCGCGAAATATGAGGACAAGGAGATTCCCGTGGGCAATGGCACGGCGTTTCCCTCGCCTTATACCTTCAAAAAATCGGGCCGGTCGGGCGTGGAAGTGAGCGAAGTGTTCCCAAAAATCGGGGAGCACATCGACAACATGGCCATCATCCGCTCGATGCACACCAACATTCCGTCCCATGAAGTGGCCACGGTGATGATGAACACCGGTTCGCTGCGGCTGGCCAAGCCCAGTCTGGGTTCATGGCTGGTGTATGGGCTGGGCAGCGAAAACCAGAACATGCCCGGTTACATCTCCCTGCGTCCAGGTGGCATGCCCCCCGGCGGCACGCAAAACTGGCAGTCCGCGTTCCTCCCCGGCGTTTTCCAGGGCACCAGCGTCAACACCCAGATCACGGACATCAACCAGATCATTGCCAACATCCGCAACCAATACAGTTCCAGCAAGGAGCAGCGGCGCCAGCTCGACTTCGTCCACAAACTGAATGCCATCCACAGCCAGAACCTCCAGAAGGATGCCCAGCTGGAAGCCCGGCTCGAAGCCTTTGAAATGGCTTTCAAAATGCAGACCGAGGCGACGGATGCCTTCGACATCTCGAAGGAACCTGATGCCACGCGCACCAAGTATGGAAACTCAGCCCAGGGACGCCAGATGTTGATTGCGCGGCGTCTGCTCGAGCGGGGCGTGCGTTTCGTCCAGGTTTGGGCCGGTGGATGGGATCACCATCAGGACCTGGAGACGCGGTTGCGCCAGAAGGCAGGTGAAATTGATGGTCCCCTGGCGGCCTTCATGGCCGATTTGAAGGATCGCGGACTTTTCGACAGCACGTTGATCATCTGGGGTGGTGAGTTCGGCCGCACTGTGACGCGTGATCGCAATGGCGGGGGCGACCCGGGGCGCGACCACAACAGCCGGGCTTTCAGCACATGGCTGGCCGGAGGCGGGGTGCGCGGTGGCATGACCTACGGAGCCACCGATGAATTCGGTGCCGCTGCCGTGGAGAACAAGGTCCACATTCATGACCTCCATGCCACGGTTCTTCACCTCATGGGCTTCGATCACACCAAGCTCACCTATCGTTACAACGGGCGTGATTTCCGCCTGACCGACAATTTTGGAAATGTGGTCAAGAACATCATCGCCTGACATTCCAACCAAACTCCCATGCCTGTGAACCAACAGATCAGCAAACTGGGGTGGCTGATGGCGTTGCCCATGGTGGCCGGCGTCCATTCAGTTTCAGCCCAGCAACTCACACCCGCACAGACCGCGTTCTTCGAATCGAAGGTCCGTCCGATCTTCGTGAACCACTGCTACAAGTGTCACAATGCTGCGGAGGGCAAGATCAAGGGCGGTTTGGGAGTGGATACAAGAGACGGTCTTTTGTCCGGCGGCAACACCGGGTCTGCAGTCGTGCCCGGCAAAGTCGATGAAAGCCTCATCATTGAAGCCGTCCGCTACAAGAACACGGAACTGCAGATGCCGCCCAAGGGCGAGAAGCTGTCCCCCCAGCAGATTGCCGACCTGGAAGCATGGGTCAAAATGGGTGCCCCCGATCCCCGCACGGGAGGCAGCTCCGGTGGCGGATGGAAGCTGGCGGGCGGCGATCATTGGGCTTTCCAGCCGGTGGGCAAGCCGGTGCCGCCTGCGGTGCCGCAGAAGGATTGGGTTTCCACGCCGGTGGATGCCTTCATCTTCGCCAAGCTCGGTGAGAAGGGTCTCAAACCATCCGGCCCTGCCACCCGCCAGACATTGATTCGTCGTGCTTACTTCGATCTTGTCGGACTGCCTCCGACGCCTGACGAAATCAGGGCGTTTGTTGAGGACAAGTCGCCCAATGCCTTTGAAAAAGTCGTGGACCGTTTGCTCAAGTCACCGCATTACGGTGAGCGATGGGGGCGATACTGGCTGGATGTTGCCCGCTATTCGGACACCAAGGGCGATGCGCGTCGTGGGGATCCACCTGTCTATCCCTATGCATGGACCTATAGGGATTATGTGGTCAAGGCGTTCAACGATGACAAGCCGTATGATCGGTTTATCCTGGAGCAACTGGCAGCCGACCTTCTCCCCGCTTCCCAGAAGGACCCTGGCATTCTTTCAGCGCTGGGCTTCATCACCTTGGGCGATCATTTCGATGGGAATCAGAATGAGATCGTCAACGATCGCATTGACACCACCACCAAGGCTTTCCTGGCACTGACTGTCGCCTGTGCGCGCTGTCATGACCACAAGTTCGATCCCATCCCTACCGCTGATTACTATTCCCTGCGCGGTGTGTTCATCAGCACCACCGAGCCCAAGGAAAAGCCTTTGATCACGGAGCCGAAGGACACGCCCGAGTATCGCGATTACCTTCAGGAACTGGCCAAAATCCATCAGGAATACCGGGAATATGTGGGCGGGCAACTGGAGAAGGTCCAGTCGGATTTCCTCTCGAAATCTGGCGCCTACCTGTTGTGGACAGCCTCGGGCAACAAACGCCAGGATGTCATGAGGGAATACAAGCTCACCCGGGAAACCGCCCAGCACTGGGACCGGGTGTTGAACGCAGCCCGGCGCAACAAGCAGGACACCATCTTTGGCCCCTGGTTCGAATACCGGAACCTCAAGGAGGCTGATTTCGAGAAGAAATCCCGCGACATTGCCCTCAAGGCCGCCATGAACAACGATCCCAAGAAACCGCTCAATGGACGTGTCGCGGCGGCCTTCCGCGGTCGTGTTCCGAGGAACCTGACCGAGGTGGCTGCGATATACGGCGGTCTCTTTGCCGCGGCCGACCAGAGCTGGCAGGCCATGCAGGACGCCTACGAGAAACGAGTGAAGGCCGGGCGTGGAGGGGCGGCACCCTCCAGGCTGGCTGATGGGCACATGGAGGCGCTTCGCACGGTGATGTTCACCTATGGTGGCAACCAGAACATGGATCAGGAGGAGGTCATCCGCAGACTTCTTCCCCGCAACGTGCAGAACCGCGAGGAGGGCATCCGTGCCAAGATGGCGAAGCTGGAAATGGAACACCCGGGCGCACCGCCGCGTGCGCCAGTGATTCATGACAAATCCAATCCGGAAGATTCTCCAATCTTTGTGCGAGGCGAGCCCGGGAATCGCGGTAAAGTGGTTCCACGCCAGTTTCTTGAGATACTCGCGGGCCCCAGCCGCAAGCCTTTCCAGCAGGGAAGCGGCCGACTTGAGCTGGCCCAGTCGATTGCCTCGAAGGAGAATCCCATCACCGCAAGGGTGATGGTCAACCGCATCTGGCTGCATCATTTTGGAGAGGGGCTTGTCAATACGCCGGATGATTTTGGAACCATGGCGGAAAAGCCCACCCATCCTGAACTGCTCGACTGGCTCGCCCGCCAGTTCATGGACAATGGCTGGTCCGTCAAGAAACTGCACAAGGTCATCATGCTTTCCAACACCTACCAGCAGAGCAGCGAGGACAATCCCCGTCACGCCCAGGTGGATCCCAACAACCGGCTTCTGTGGCGCGCCAACATCCGTCGCCTTGATTTCGAGCCGTTGCGCGATGCCATTCTTTCCATCGGCGGATCGCTTGATCTGGCCATGGGCGGCAAGCCCGTGGATTTGAGCAAGGACAGCAAGCGCCGGAGCATCTACGGCTACATTGACCGTGCGAACGTGCCCGAGGTGATGAACCACTTCGATTTTGCCACGCCGGACATGGCCACGGGAAAGCGATACCAGACCACTGTGCCGCAGCAGGCATTGTTCCTGATGAACAGCCCGCTCGTGGTGGAGCAGGCGCGCCGCGCGGTGTCTCGTCCGGAATTCCAGAGGCTGTCCACAAACCAGGACAAGATCGCCTACCTCTACGGTTTGATCTATCAGAGGCCTCCAACGGATCTGGAGATCAAGCTGGCTTCGGAGTTCGTCGCGGCAACACCGATTCAGGATGCCATGCCGATCGCGCTCAACAATGCGCCGGCTGCTGCCCAGAAAGGCAAAGGGCGCCCTGCTCCCGCCGCTTCAAACACGGCCAAACCATTGGATGCCTGGGGCAAGCTCGCGCATGCGTTGTTTGAATCGAATGAGTTCACGTTTGTGAACTGATCATCCGGCAGGCAGACGCATCCAAACTGAGGCACCCAAGGCGGGATTGATCGCACAACTCCCGGACAAGCCCGCTTACAGGGGGTGGCCTGAACGCCCCAAGTCGCGTTCAATCCCTACTTATGCTGGCTGTTTTCCCAGGCACGCCGGCACGCCGCCTGGGCCGTCCCATCTTTAGCCCGACTTCCGCTACTCAAGCAGTGATCTGACTTTTTTTGGTGGGTTGGTC
>CAYQCZ010000025.1:0-17044 GCA_964415955.1 uncultured Verrucomicrobiota bacterium
CCGCGTCACCTGCGGCCATGCGGTGGACTCCTCGGCGATGGTCACCACCCCTGGATGTTCGGTGTGGACGAGGTGGTTGAACTCACGGAGAAAATCGATGGCCTCCAGATTTTCGCGTCCGCCAAATTTGTTGGGAATCCACTCGCCGGCCTTGCGCGAGTAGTCCAGATAGAGCATCGACGCCACGGCGTCCACGCGCAGGCCGTCGATGTGGAACCGCTCGCACCAGAACAGCGCGTTGGCGGTGAGGAAGTTTTTCACCTCGTGCCGTCCGAAGTTGAAGATCAACGTGCCCCAGTCCTGGTGGGCGCCCAGCCGTGGATCCTCGTGTTCATACAGCGCCGTCCCGTCAAACTGCGCCAGCGCCCAGGCATCGCGCGGGAAGTGCGCCGGCACCCAGTCCACCAGCACGCCGATGCCGGCATTGTGCAGTTCGTTGACAAGATGCTGGAATTCGTCCGGCGTGCCATACCGGCTGGTCGGCGCATAGAACCCGGTCACCTGATAGCCCCAGCTCGGATAGTAGGCGTGTTCGGCCAGCGGCAGGAACTCGACATGGGTGAAGCCCATCTCCTTGACGTAGGCGATGAGCGGCTCCGCCATCTCGCGGTAGCTGAGGGATTCAAAGGCGGATTTCTTTTTCCATGAACCGGCATGCACCTCGTAGATGCTCATGGGCGAGCGCAGCGGATCACGGGAGGCACGCTGCTGCATCCAGTTGCCGTCCGTCCACTTGAACTTGCGCGGATCGGTGACGATGGCGGCGTTCTTGGGGGCCTGTTCAAAGAAGAGCCCGTAGGGATCGGTCTTGAGGTTGATGCTTCCGTCACGGTCACAGACCTCGAACTTGTAGAGCGTGCCTTCGGTGATGCCCGGGATGAAAATCTCCCAGATGCCTGATGAGCCCATGAGACGCATCGGATGACGGCGCCCATCCCACTGGTTGAAGGGGCCGACCACGCTGACGCGCCGGGCATTGGGCGCCCACACGGCAAAGCTTGTTCCCGTCGTGCCGTCCATGTCGCGCAGTTGTGCGCCCAGCACGTCATAGATGCGCCGGTGACTGCCCTCATTGAAAAGATGCTGGTCCGTCTCGCCCAGCGTGGGCCAGAAGGAATACGGGTCACGCATCCGTGTCTCGCCGCCGGTGGCGTCCTTCACGACCAGTTCGTAGGGAAACGCCTGCTGCGTCTTCCGGCTGACGCCCTCGAACACGGGGGTGCTGCCCAGCCGTTCCAATGCGATGCGTGGCGCCCCCTTCGGGCGGAGCGGCACGGCCTCGACAGATTCGACATCCGGGATCATGGCCCGCACCACCACGCCGGTCCCGTCCCCCAGCGGATGCATGCCAAGCCATTGATGAGGATGCTGGGTGCGGAGGTTGACGAGGCTGTCGAGTTCTTCCTTCGTCAGAATCATACGCGCGCACTTTGACATGCCGGACACGGTGTGGACACGAAAAATCTGCGGCGCAGGTTTGCCAGCGGACGGCTCAGAGGCTTTTCAGAACCCGTTTCAACTGGGCTTCCAGCACGTCCAGACCGGCCTCATTCCAGATGACGAAATCCGCCGCCGCCATTTTCCCGGCCACCGGCATCTGCGAGGCCAGACGCTGGATGATGTGCTCCTTCGTCCAGCCGCGTTCCATCAGCCGCGCCAGTTGAGTGGATGCGGTGGTGGCCACGCAAAGCGTCCGGTCGAAGGACGATTCGGCACCCGTCTCAAACAGGAGCGGGATGATCACGGCCGCCATGGGTTGGTGCATTGACCGCCAGCGCTCCGCCCGGGCCTGCCAGACGGACCGGATGCGCGGGTGGAGGATGGCCTCAAGCCGTTTGCGTGAAACATCGTCCCCGAAAACCTTTGCCGCCAATGCCGCACGGTCGAGCGAGCCGTCCGGGGAAAGGATTTCCCTCCCGAAATGATCAACGATTTCCTCCAGTGCAGACTCCCCCGGCCGGACGACATCACGCGCAATCTCATCGGTGTCCACGCAAGGCACACCCATGGCGGCAAGGGATTGTGCCGCGGTGGACTTGCCCATGCCCGGGCCGCCGGTGACGCCGAGGAGAATCATGCTGAGGGCGGCAGGCAGGTGTCAGGGACGGGCCGGTGGTTCCGGGGTGGGAAGCAAGACCCTGAACGTGGTGCCCCTGGCCGGCTGGGTCAGCACATGGATGGCTCCCCCGGCGTTCCTGACGAGCCGTGACACGATGGCCAGGCCCAGCCCCGAGCCTTCGCCGTGCGCCTTGGTGGTGAAATACGGCTCGAACACACGATGGAGGATGTCATCGGGAATGCCGGGGCCGTTGTCCGACACTGTGATGGCCACGCAGGGCTTGGAATCATCCAGTTGATCCGAGTGCAGAAGCATCTCGCCCTGGCTGGCCTGTCCGGGCAGGTAGCCGGCACATGAGTGCATGTGCATGGCGGAGAGGGTCACCGTAATGGGGGGCTGGCAGGCCTGGAAGGCGTTGAGAACAAGGTTGAGGATGACCTGCACCAGGTCCGTGCCGTTGATGCGGACCTTTGTGTCATTTAACAACGGACGAACGATGAGCTGGTTGCGCAATCCGGACTTGTGCGTGCGCGTCAGCATCTGGATGTCATGCAGCGTCTGGTTGACGTCCGTGCAGGCGGCGGCGTTGCCCTGCCTCAGGAATCCGAGATACCGCCTGGATATGCGTCCGCAGGTGCGCACCTGAAGCTGGATCACCTCAAGATGCTCCTGCAGGAGGCTGGAACGCGGCACATCCTTCAGGTTCAGCCGGTTCAGTTCCTGATTGAGCAGTTCCACCGCTCCGGCAATCGCCGTCAGCGGGTTGTTGAGGTCATGGATGACGCTGGCGTAAATCTCCCCCCTTTGCCGCGCTTCTTCGGCGGCCACGCGGGCTTGATGGACGCTCTGGCGAAGATTGCGCAACTCGATCTGATTGGCGCGGATTTCATCGGCGAGCTGGCGTCTGGCCATGGCCCGCGAGACGCTGGCTCTGAGGAAGTTTACTTCAAACGGCTTGGTGATGTAATCGCAGGCTCCAAGCCGGAGGGACTCACGGATGTATTCCGGCTGTTCGTAGGCGCTGAGCATGATCACCTGCACGGACGGCTCGACCTCCTTGAGCCGCGCGAGGAGTTCGACCCCGGTCATGCCGGGCATGCGGATGTCCAGAATGGCCACATGCACCTTGAACTGCCGGACCAGCGCCAGTGCCTGGTAGGCGTTTTCAGCCATGATGACACGGCAGGTGTCCTGGAAAACCTGCTTGAGGGAACAGCGCACCGTGGTCTCGTCATCCACCACCAGAAGTGTGCCCTGAAAACCGTCACCATCCTGGCCGACTGGGGCAGCTCCGGCGGACTGCGAACATGATGGATTCAAGGGCATCGCCATTTTTGCCATGCAGTGGACAAGGTTATATCCGGTTCGGGCCAACGGTGCCAACACCCATTTTCAGGTTCTTCGGGAAAGTTTGAGTCTGGGGTGAGGAATTCATAGCGTGAAGCGTGAGTCAAAGTTTGCTGTATCATGCGTTTGGAGTGCGGGAAGGCTACGATTACGTCGAGACGTTGTATCAGGACGGCTGCATTGGGTTTGTGCTTTCGATCCGGGACGACTGGATCAAGTGTCCGGCCTGCGGCAGCCAGGAGATCAACCGCAAGGGCCGCCGCTTCCGGGAACTGCAAACCGTGCCCATCGGTTTGAAGCCGGTCTTTCTGGTCACCGAGATTCCCAAATGCCAGTGTGCGGCCTGCGGCAAACGCTTCGAGGTCTCCCCCCCTTTGCCCCGGAGTATGTCCGCTACACGCGCCGGCTCGAAGCCCCATCATCCCAACCCTCTCCTCCAATTGCAGACGAGGAAACCAAGAGCCACCTCCGTCGAATTCTTTTCATCGAGGTGATGGATCCATCCTTGGTCACAAATTGGTCGCGGTTTCGATACGTTTGTAGATCGTCATCCAAATGTTGCTGATGGGGTTTCCCCACCCAGCGCGATAATCGGCAGATTGAGTCATGATCGTTGCAGAACCTTCTGCATCTGATAATTTGAGCATGTTAAAGAGTCTGGCCATGTGCTTGAGGTTTTTCGGTTCCGGTGCGTATTTTCCATGGAGATAGATTCGCATCCACAAGTTCGCATTTTGCGTCCCTACAGTTTGGATAAGGAATTTCCCAACGTCTTCGTCAGGCATTGTCTCTTCGCCGATGCCACGATAAACGAGCTCATTCGCCACACACAGAACGGACATAAGAATCAGGCCTTGCCCGTAATAAGGATGTATCCGTCCCCTGGACTCTGGTCCACCAGTTGCACTGTGGCCGAGAATTCTTAGCACCTCTTGGGCTTGTCTTGGGTTGAGAGCTAATGCAAAGGCAAGATTATGAAGTCCTGCGAGCCCCCCCTCATCCAATCGTAATTTGGATACACGCTTCCCTTCCCGCTGAATGTATGTAGAGACGTAGTCGTGGATTAGCACTCCATGCGTCTTTTGATCCGGCCTCGGCAGGCGAATGCTTCGGTGAGAAAACTTTCTGAAATACTCGGCAAATTTCAGATCGCTACCAAAAAGTGCCTTGGCGGAGCATTCCAGCTGCTTGTAATCCAGCGCCAAAACGAACACCAGACCATGCACGTCAAAGACGTGTTTGATGGTTTCCAAATAGGTGATTGCGTAGTCGGGGCGGCAACGATCCAGTTCATCCACCAGTATCAAGGCCTTGGGCGCTTCGCCGCCAAACACCTCGCGAAGAGCTCCCTTCAAGTCTTTAAGAGCTGCGGTTCGCTCCTCATATAACGCCACCAAGTCCGGCCTTTTCACGTTTCTGTCTCGTTTCTTGTGTTCCGCGAACTCACCTGCCGAAATCGCGTCCACCCCTGTCCATTGTGCAGCCAGGCCGTTGGCTAGAGCCGTGACGAACCATACGGCGTCCTTTGCCGCTTCCCGGAGACGCTCACCCGGAGTGTTCTCGCCTGCAATTGTGACTCCAGCTTGAGTCCCTGTGACTGCGTGAATCAAGGATGTAACAATAGAGAGCAAAGGGTCGCCGCAATAGTCGCTTTCCCAAGCGTTAAGCCTGATTACCGGTGGAAGTTGCGGATCGCTCTCACGGCGTTTTTCGAGGTCGGCTTCCCACATGTCGAGAAAAGTTGTCTTTCCTGCTCCAAATGGCGCATCAAGACTTACCACCAAGCTTCCTTCCACAAAATCGTGCTCAACCAAAAGATACCGCTCCAGCTTTTCGGCAAAGGGCTTCCGCTCCAGCTTGTCATGTGAGTCGAAGTTCATGGACCTCCTCAATTTGCCGAAAGCATGTCCAACTGCACCTGGATTTCCTTCGCCTTCGCCTCGGCCTCGGCAATCGGCAGCCCCGTCTTCATGCCGGGGCGTTTATGTCCGGCGGCAGTCAGATACGCATCCTTCAACACTCGCTGGCGTTGCTGGATGAGCTTCAATACTTCGGCGCCCTTGGGGACGTTCGACAGCATGGCTTTGGCGTCGGTGGCATCGGCGATGTCCCTGGCGCCGAGGTGCTGAAGAATGGCTTTGGCCATGATCCAGTGGCCGGTTTCGTTGCAATGCACGCCGTCCTTCGCGAGGAAGAATTCCGGATCCTTCGCGCGTTGCTCCGCGAGGTGGCGGCTCATCGGTGTGTGAATGTCGATGACCTCCCACCCTTGCCTGCGCTGGCTGACGAGCCATTCGGAATAGCGGTCGAGCGTGTTGCTGTAGCCGGGCTTGCCGCCGCGCTTTTCATCATATGTGGGTGGTGTGACATGAATGACGCGTGCCCCAGCGGCCTTGCACTTGGCGCGGAGTTTCTCGATGCCTTCGCGATACTTGGCAAAGCGGCCTTCATCGTAAAGCATGTAGATGCCGCAGTTCATGCCGTAGCAGGCGATGACCAGGTCCGGCTTCGCCGTGGCAAGCACGCGGTCAAGGCGTTCGTGCAGGTCGGGCCTTGGGAACTTGCCGCCGGCATGGCCTTCTTCGCTAAGGCCGCTGACGGTCTCGCTTGGCAGGCCGATGTCGATGATCTCCACCTTGACCTCCGGCTGGCGGGTGGCTGTGTAGGCGTCGATGAACTCCACATACTGGCCCGCGTAGGTGATGCTGTCGCCGAGGAACACGACGCGTTTCGCATCGCCAAAGAGCGGCTTGCTGGCAGCGGTGGAGATGAAGGCCGCGAAAAGGCACTGGAGGGACAAAATCAGTGTGCCAACATGGAGCACTGTCCCGCGTGAGATTGCAGTGAAGTGGATCGTCATGATTTCAATGGGTTCATTTCCGGCGTGGCCCCGGCTTGAGTGTCGATCCGGGCCCTGCGCGAGGTGACTTCACGAAATCGCTCCTCGTAGCGTTCGTGGTTGGTGCGCATGAGGCGGTCCCACACGTTGAAGTAGAGTCCGTAGTTTCCGCGCAGATGTTCGTGGTGCATGATGTGGTTGGTGGGGGTGTTCATCAGTTTGCCCAGCCATGTGTCCATCATCCAGCGCGGCCAGAATTCATAACCCGTGTGGCCGATCACATTGAAGGTGATCTGCCAGAGCATGAACATGAGAAACACCAGCGGATGAATGGGCATGATGGCGATGGCCACTGGAAAGATGCCCGCCTGAACAACGGCTTCGAGCGGATCAAACGCATACGTCGCCCACGGCGAGGGATTCATCGAGCGGTGATGCCCGCGATGAAACCACCGGAACAGCCGCGGATGATGCATCCAGCGATGCGTCCAGTAAAAGTAGGTGTCATGCACGATGATCAGGATCGCCAGACTGCCCCAGAACCACGCCATGCCGTGTGCGTTGAGGTCGAGATACATCTGCCCGAACCCATGGGCACGCCAGGCCCAGACCGTGACGGCACCCACCACGCCGTAAATGCAGACCGTTGCGAGCGAGAGCCGGATTTCGCGCCACACGTCACTGCGTGTGGGCTGGGCTTGAATGATCTTGCGATGCGCCCAGCGGCCTTTGAACACCATGTAGCCAATGATCCACGCGATGCCAGCAAAGATGAGGTAGCGCACGCCGTTTTCGGTGGCGATGCCAACCATCGTTGCGACAAATTTCTGCCATGCACTCATGATTGAATCCCATTTCCCCTATGGAACCGGCAGCAGCCGGATCTGCCGGATGTCCATCACAGCCACACCCTGTTTCGACAGCGGTTGCACCATCAGCGCATGCCCGCCCGCCCTGCCGAACTCCACCACGCCCAGCTTGCGCGGCTTGAAATTCTGGAAATGCCCGGTGTCCTCCACGACGAATGTCAGCCGCTTCCCGCCAGCATCAACTGCCACCTCGCTGCCGCCGCCCTTGCAGCCCTGCCAGAACTCCACCTCGAAGCGTCCTGGCCTCGAAACCTCGAAACGCCATTCCGCGCGGTCATTGGGGATCGTCCAGTAGCCCATGCAGTTTTTGTTCGTCGCCGGTTCGTAACGCATCTTCACGCTGTGCGTGATGCCGTTGCTGGCCATCAGTGTGATGATGCCATCCGCCCCTTGCACGATGGGCACTCCTTCAGGGGCGGGACGCAGCGTCACAGCCTTGAGGTTGGCGACAGCGGAGCCTTTCTTGTCGAGGCAGCGCACGGTCAGGGTGAACGGCTTTTCGTTCTCCAGATAAACACGGCCCATCGGAAGTGTCGCATACCGATACCACGATCCGGTCGATGGGCGTTTCGCAGAAACCTTCCTCCCGGCGAATTCCACTTCGAGCTCCGTGCCTTCACCGCCTGCGCCAGAAAAGGCGAGTTCCACTTCATACATGCCCCACCGCGTGGGCTTGTAATCCCAGCTCACGAAATCCGCCGCATCCGTCCAGAAGCCAATGCGTTGATTGCCCGGATGCGACTCCAGCTTTGTCTTGGTGCCGGCCACCTTCGCATCCGCAGCGCTGAAGGTGATGCGGCCATCGCTGAACTGACCAGACGCAGGCGTCGTCTCCAGCACGATGCGTCCCGGCATGACAGCGGGCGGCTGGACCGGCACTTCGAGTTCCAGCTTGGTGGCATCTTTGTTGAACACCCATCGCAATGGCTTGGATTCCATGCCCTGCATCAATCGGGCCCCGGTGATCTCCGGAAAGGGTGTGGGCAGCTCGATACTGCCGCTGGCTGGCCATGACCGCACTTCCAGTTCAACCAAACCCGTGCCGTTGGTCTGCGTGGTGATGATTCCCCAGGAAGCTTTGCGGGGAGTTTCAGGGACCTCTTGAGCAACGGACTGCACGTGTCCGCATGACGCGGACATCAGGGAAAGGCTCAGGAAGAACCTTCCTGCAGTGATGGACTTGCGACTGGGCATGAGCGCGAATGTAGGCATGCGCGGCCTGCCCCGCAATCGCTTTGCCAGCCGCCTTTGAGCTGGTGCCGCCTGCCGGGGCAGGCGCTTACACCTTCACCTCAAGCAGCAGCTTGTTGCCCGCAGTGGCTGCCAGTCCGTTCAGCGTCTTTGATTTGCCCGCATCGGGATCACTCACCTTCACGGTGTATTTGCCGGGTGCAAACACATGCGGCTGGAATCCCTGCCCGTTCACGCGCAGGGCATAAACCAGCTCGCCTGTGGATTCTTCAATCACTTCGATCACGGGATTCTTGATGCCGGACACCTTGAGGGACGGCAGATGCGCGGCCGCCTTGCGGGCGTAGTTGTCGAGTTGTGGCACGGTGACGGGCCAGCCTTCCATCTGCGTGCCGCGCTTGGTCACATCCGCCAGATAGGACCAGCATTCAATGGTGGCCGAGCGTTTGGATTTGTCGAACCGCACGACGCCGATGCCGCTGGTCTTGGCGTTGACCTGTTCGAGCACCGGTCTGGGCAGCGGGTTGGGCATGTTCTTGTAGGCAATCACCGTGAGCGGATGATCGAAATGATCCAGGAAATCACCGGTGAATCCCTGGTTGCCCGTGCTGCGGTTGCGGTGTGTGCGCGCAGGTTCCCACCAGCGCGGATAACCCACATTCACCGCCGGCCCGGCAAAGGCCACACCGGCGTCCTTGTGCGTCTCGATGCCGTAATGCACCACGGCGGGCAGGTGTTGGTCACCCGCCAGGTGAAGGGCAAACGCCTTGCGTATGATGCGCAAGGCCTCGTTGCGTTTGGTCTGCGGCCAGGCATTGGTGTCATGATCCGCGCGCAGCAATCCGTCCGGGCCGCCGTGCGTCGATGCCATCGCGGTGAAGATGGTCTGAGAGATGACCGCTTTCATGTCCGCGCCACGCCAGTCCGTCACCCATTCGCGAAGGAATTGTTCCTGCTTGGTTCCCAGCAGTTCCAGCCCTGGCACATCGGATTTCCGGGCATCGTAATTCATGTTCGTGATGTGATCGCCGCGACCGCCCGTGGGCGGAATCTTGCCTTCGGGACCGGACTTGTATTGGCGGTCCGCCACCACGGCGAAACTGATGCGCCCGTAGTTCATCGGGCCGTAGTAGTTCGTCGTGCCGCGTTTGCCGGGGGTTGAGTCGTAAGGATCGGGATGATGCGAGGTCTGCGTGCGATGCACCACGTTCACCCATTCCGCAGGCAGGTCGTAACCGCCCGCCTCCTGCGTGGTCTTACGGCCCTCGCCGCCCTCGCCCCAGAGGTTGCCCTGATAAACGTCGTGATCATCGGGCAGTGAAAGGCTGGGCCGGTCGCGGGTGAGTTCGCGCCATGTCCAGCCGTGGAAATACCACTTGCGCAGATAATCAATGATCGCCGGCTCCAACGGTGCGCGCTGGACACCATAACCTCCGGTGCTTTCGTAAAATTGATCTCCTGTGAATGCCAGCAGGTCGGGATTCAGCTTCGCCATGCTCTGCACCAGCGGCACGTTCGGGAAGATGGTGTGAATGTTGCACGACACGTCGCCCACGGTGAGGGCGGGTTTGTCCACCGGGTCGCGCCGGATGGTGCCGGTCCAGTAGGACTCCTCCGCGCCTGCGACGGTTTTCAACGAATACGCCAGCCGATACGCCACGTCCTTGGTGTCATCCCACTTGTCGATGCGGAAGGTCGCTGTGCGCGCCTGCGGATGAATGGGCTCCTCCGCGATGGTCTTCCAGGCGCTGCCTTGTTTGGTTTGCAAGCGCACGGTCTGTCTGTCCTTTTCCCCAAGCGGCGGCATTTGTGCCGTCATTTTCATGACACCGTTGCTGAGCGAGTAGTGGTTGAAGAGGATGGGGCCGAACGCCTGATCCTCGCCGCCCACCAGCTTGCTGCCGCTGATGCGCCAGTCGCTGAACCAGAATTGTCCCGTGCCGGGATTGTAGCCGTCCGCAGCCTTGGCTTTCCCTTTTGCCTTTGCCTTGCCCGCGCCACCTCCGGCCATTCCGGGGAAATTCGCCACCAAGGCGATGTTCCCGATCAGGTCACTGCTGCTGACCGGTGACAGCGCACTCTGACCGAGTTGAACACCCGTGGCGCCATCCAGCACGGTGAGTGTCAGCTCATAAGCCTCGCCCTTGGGTTCCACTGACAGACGCAGCTCCACCGATTCGCGGTTCAGGTCCACCTTGATCTTTGGTTCATCGAGACGGGCGACGTTGCTGGCGACCATGCCGCCATCGCAGGTGACACCGGCCTGCACTGCCGCCGCACTGGCGGCGGGCCAGAGGTTGTTCCGGTAATCATGCAACTGCGGGTAATCCTTGAGCGTGCCAAGAATCCCGATGCGAAAGCCGAACGATCCCTTGCCGGGCAGTTTGCCGCCGCCCACGCGACCCACGCGCACAGTCATCTGGAGGTTGCCCTTCTGCGCGCCAAGCTGGCGGGTCAGCACGTGGACATTGCGGTCCGGCGCGGCGTTCACACACTCGATGCGTCCGCCCGCCACACGCCAGTCCTGCAATGGGTTCGCCCAAAACTCAGACCCAAGCCATACACGGTCTGGTGATTGATCCCATCGGCTCTTGAACTCGCCTGCGGGTGTGGCGGCGTGGGCCTTGAACCACGGCAGTGCCTGTGCGGCAACGGCGACACCTGCGGCGGTTGCGGACGATTGGGCAATAAAACGACGGCGGGTGACAGTGCGGACGGGCTTGTTCATGGGCGCAGTGTAGCGAGCCAGTGGAACAGGGCAAAAGGGATTTGTGCGTGACCATTCGTCTGAAGTTCTCCCGAAAGAGTGGACAGGGGCGGAAGTGGTTGTGGGCGAAGCAAGTGAGGGATGCCAATGGGCAGGGATTGAAGGTTGAAGTGGCGACCTTCTGGGGAAGAGAGACGGCTCCAAATCTGACAGGTGAATTCTCACACATATCGGCCCTCTTCCGCCGGTGGGATGAAAAGCCGCGCCGTTCAACATGCCACGGCTAAACGGGAAATTGCCGGTCGAATTCCTGGTGGCTGCCAATCCAGACCCAAACCCAGGTGTCGTCCGTAAATCTCATCGCCACGGCGCGGTAATTGCGTGTGACGCGAACTGACCAGAAGCGGCGGTCGGATCGCAGCCGTTCGAGTCGCAGCGATGGATGGGCGGGGTTATCGCGAAACTTCCGGTAGGCCACCTTGGCCGCCCGCCTGGCATCACGAGGCAAAGCTCGATACGCCTGCCAGAATCCATCCGTCCCCCTGGAGTTCACACGTGATCGTCGAAGTCTCGATCCCGGATCGGGAGGATGGACGACGGGGAATCGTTGACCCGGGCTTCAATTTCGTCGCCGAGCTTTGTGAGCGCCGGGCGGGGCCGCGAATCATTGATAATGCCATCCCACGCGGCATCCCCGTCCAATTCGGGGAGAATGGCAGGCAAATCCTCCACCAGTTTGTCTCTTTCTTTCCTGGGCAGCGCCCTGATGGCCTCTTCGATTTCGGTGGCCGTGCTCATGCTGCCAAAGCTAACAACGAACCGTGGCATTTCAAGCCCGGTCTGGGCGTGATGTTGGCGATGCGGACCCACTCGTGCGTGAGCCGCCCTGTTCGCAGGAAGTTTCGGAAGAGGTTCGGCCTGGCCATGTCACGGCAGCACGAGGCGGAAGCGCATGAATCCTTGAGATGAGCCCGGATTGATGGCGATGCGGAAGCTGGCCCACGCGTAGCCTGGCGGAGCAGGCGGCAGTCCTGCGGGAGGCGTCGTGGGTTCAGGAACGACGCTCCAGCTCCCCAGTTCGCCGCTGCCTCGGAGTTCGTAGGCCACGGAGGCGACGCCATACACGCCATCCGCTTCGGTTCCTCCGCTGGCGCGCAGATGGGAGAACACCAGCCACGTTCCACTGCCGTCGGTTTGGATCGAATGGAAGCGTGCAGGGCGGTCATTTGGATTGGTTGGATCAGTTCCGCCCAGCGCCCACTCGGCGATGTTGGGCTCGCCATCGCCATCGGGGTCGGCCAGCGGATCAGCAGTCACACCTCGCACTGCGGCAAAGTGCTGGAATGTCGGCGCTCCCCCGGACAGATGGGTGACGTGCGGTTGATTTGCAGGCGTGCCGATGAATGTTTCGAGGCCGGTTCCTGCGAGCCATCGCACACCGGCTCCGGCACTGGTCAACGGGAGCCCCTGCAACATGGCGGTGGTCAATTCCTCGGATGGCCGGCGCAGTCGGAAGTAATCCACATCCAGCACCAGATCGGGACTGGCGCTGAACCCGTTGGCAGGGCTGATGACATTCCTGTTGTGATGGTAGGCGGCCTCGAGACCGCCTTGTCCGGCAAAGAGGTTGTTGCTGATGATGGCCTGATAATCGGTCACCGCCATGATGCCTACCTGCAAGGTTGCCGGCATGTCAGGCCGTTCGTAGCGTTGCTCCACGATCCAGCCGTCCTCTCCATGACGGCGCAACAGCAGGAACGTGGAGCCCACGCGGACAATCTGCATCGTCACTTCGCTGACACCGGGCGGCACGCCCGTGGGCGACCAGTAATTCGATGTATGGCCATTGTCCGTCTGGGTGGCCTGGATGGTCCATTGATTCGCATTTGGATTCTGCCAGGTGAATGGTGAACCCAACGAAATGCCCAGGTTGTCCTCCTGATTGGGCGTCCAGTCGGATGCGAACGTATCCGGCGGCCAGTTGAGACGGGTGGCGGGTGCTGCGGGTGGGTTCGGTGCAGCTGCCACGGTGTTCTGGGGAGCACGCACCAGAATGCCACCGAAGGAATACGCTGCCACTGGCCGTCCGGGCTGCCCGTTGCGCCGTTGCACATTCACACGAACCGTCGCCACGAAATCACCAGTAACTTCCTTGAAGGCCAGTGGCCCGCGCAGATTCATGAACCAGGTCGTCGCATGCGGCATCATCCGCATGTGCCCGGGGCTTGAAGTGCCGATGTCCCAGAGCTCCAGCTTGTCCGCGTTCCATCCTTCCACGGTGTTCAAGCGCGACCAGTTGGCCAGCGTGGCGGGATCATCAAATTCATCGCTCAACGGTGCCAGATCGTCCACAAAGGGCTGCCAGTTCAGCGTCCGCATGGGCGCGGCGACGGTCGCTATCCCGGCGGCGTCCACGGCGGCCTGCGGATTGACCTGAAGCCACACGGTGCCGGTCTGCATCATGCCTGTGACATCCACGCGATACGACTGGCCGGGATTGAGTTCCATCAACTGGAATGACTGCGGCTGGGCGGAGCCGCCGATGCTCAGATCGTTTGCATCGAAGCCGGACACGTGCCGGTTGAACTCCACCCCGAACCGCAATCGCGTTCGGCTGCTGGCTCCGGACAACTGTGCCTCGGGTGGCAGGGACACCGTCACGGACGGAGGTGACGGCGGACCGTTGTCCACGGGCGAGCCGTCCAGTTCACGCAGAAAGGCGAGCAGATTAGCCCTATCTTCAACCCCGATACCGAGCACCTGCCGGTGTGGATACGCAGCGGCCAGATGATCGACCGAGGAGACGGTGATCTCATCGATGCCCAGGTCTTGATAGGGGTGCTCATTGAGCACCTCGATGGTGTTTGCGGTGCCGGGATGGAGCTGGATGTTCTCGAAACGGATCGTCAACCAGCCTGTCAGACGCCAGGTGGGATAATTGCCGGTTCCCTGCACGTTGAAGGTCTGCTCCACGCCGTTCACGCGGACGACGGCCAGCGAATGAAAACCCGGCGAACTGTAGCGAATCTCGAGATGCCCGGTGCCGCCCGCGCCGCCATCGATGTTGGAAAAAGTCAACTGGCCGCCCTGGTTCAACCGGACAAAAGCGCGGTTGCGCACCGTGCGATCGTAATTGATGTAAACGTCGAAGTTCGCGTCCGAGTGCAGCACCGACTGCGCATTCCACGTCTGGTTCTCCGCCTGATGTGTGACACCTGCGGCCATACGAAACACGTCCTCGAGGGTCGCAGCCGAGCCGTCATGCAAGTAGGGGGCCGTGTTCCAGAGGCCGCGCAAGGTCGGTGTCTCAATGCCCGGCAGCGGCAGACCAAGACGACTCCCGGAACTGGCGCGCAACGTGCCGACATCATGCAACGTGGTGTCCGTCATCGCAGGTCCGGCGTGGCAACTGTTGCATTGCAGATTGGCGAACACTGCCGCTCCGGCTTGAGCAGCACTGGTCAGAGATCCATCTGTCTCGCGATGCGGACTGCGGGGAATGGTGGCATCGCCAAGACTCGCCACGTATGCGGCCAGCGCGTCCAAATCCGCACTGAGGCCGGCCTTCGGCGGACCCAATGGCGTGCCTGCGGAAGCAAACTGGGCGGGTGTGAGAAAGCCGGTTCCCCCAAACGCGTTCCGGATGTCGTGCTCGAAGTCCTGAATCTCGTCGAAGTTGGCCGACCAATGGACGTTGCCATGCCCTGTCCCGCTGCGTCCGCGCAGGGTGACGGTGTTGCGCAACCCCTCGCCGCGCCCGGTGAAATCCCATACCTGTCCGTCGTGACCACCGTCGTTGTGGCATGTCGCGCAGGAGATGTAACCCTCCGCGCTCATACGGGGATCGACCGCATTGTAGAAGATTTGTTTTCCCAGCAAGACCGTGGGCGGGAGCAGTTCGGTGGTGACTGTTTGCACCTGGCTGGCGGGGATGTTCAATGCACCCGTTTCAAGGAATGTGGCAGTCTCGAGGATCGTCACACTGCGGCTCATGAAGTTTTTCACCAAGGCGCGGCCGGTGGCACCGTCGAAGACCACGCCCTGGGGTGCGGCACCCGCTGATTGTCGCACAACAAGACCGCCCAGACCGGCTTCATTGTTAACCGCCAACAGGTCGAACATCGCCACCTCATTGTTGCCCTGGAGCGCGACCATGAAGTAGTCCCCCAGCGGTGAGAACGCCACGGCACTGGCTGAGTCGCTGTTGTCGATGTCGATGGCGTCGGTCACCGCACCGGTGCTGGCGTTCAGGATCACCACGATGTTCCGGACGGTGTTGTCGGAATCCAGGTCGTCGTCCGTGAGCAGGCCCCGGTCCGTGTTCATCTTGTTTGCGGTCACGAGGAGCTGTGATCCGTCGGGCGAAAGCGTGACTGAGGAAAGCTGGTTGGCGATGCCCGTGCCGTCCGCCGTGCCGTCGCGGTGATGCAGCCCGCCGAACTTTGGAATGATCAAGGTCCGGACCAGCGTCATCGCGGCCGGATCAACCTCCCAAACTTCTCCATGGGACCGGGGTGACAGGAAGCGGGTCACCCACAGACGGCTGCCATCGGCATTGATGGCAAGGGCACGTGCTGTGGGGCCAAGCGGCAGACTGCCGGTGATCGTGCGCGTCGCAGTGTCGATGCGGATCAACTCACCGCTTCCATGAAGTGACACATAAGCCGTTGCTCCATCCGGGCTCATGACGATGCCGAAGGGCGCGCTGCCGTAATCGAGCGCCATCGACTGCACGACGGTGCCACCGCTGATGATGTCCAGCCGGTCGGCATCATGGCAGGTCACCCACACATGGCCGCTGGCATCCACTGCCACGCTGCGCGGGTCGGTGCCTACGACGATCTCACTGCCAGCGGCCAGCGTGTCCGCATGGATGGAACGCACGGAATTGTTGTCCGGGTTCACGGTCCAGACCGTGCGGCTGGCGTCGTGAACGACGATTTGCGAGCTGGCTCCCGGGCGCGCCCCCTCCGGCTGTGGTTCGGTCACCGTCACAGTGACTGCGCGGGTGGAAATGGAACCTGCGGCATCGCGCACCTGCACCTTGGCCTGATAATGGCCCGGGCTGGCGTAACTGTGGTTGATCGTCGTGGCCCCACTCCATGCCGTGCGCGGCGAACCATCCGCAACGTCAAACCGGTATTCGATCGTGTCCCCCTGCGGATCGGTGGCGGAGGCCTGGAAGCTGACGTTTCCGCCCGGATGCGCCGGATAGGGGGTTGCGGTGAAGCTGGTGATCTGCGGCGGTGTGTTGCCGTTGACGCTGGCCCCCGTGGAAAAGGTGAAGGAGTAACCCTCGATTCCGTTGCCGGCGGCATCCCGGATTCCGCCATCGGCAACGATGACCTCGTAAGTGGTGTCCGGCAGCAACGGAGCATCCGGAGTGAACGTGAGCGTGTCATCGAAAGCATAGGCCACGATGCCGCTGATGGCGCTGCCACCCACCGGACGGACGATGAAGTTTTCGCCGACGGTGATGGTGTGGGATTCAATCGTCTCGTGGATGAGCAGCGAGATGGGCAGTCCCACCGGGTAGTTCGCCTGACCGGCTCGCGGGATGTGATAACCCACGGAGGGTCCGCGCGTGTCAGGCTCCGCCTGATGCGCCCAGATGGCGAGGCCTTGATTGGGTGCGGCACCGCCAGTGACCAGCAGATTGCCCAGTGGTAGCAGATACTGGCTGGTATCGATTCCGGCCGTCGCCGTGTCAAAGCTCAGCACGGACTGGAAGGTGCGCATGTCCACCTTGTGACTGCCGAGGAAGGCGTATTCGTCCTGGAACTGGATATACATGGGCTCGGCACCGGGCAGTGGCACATCGGCCAGAAACCTCAGGTTCGTCGGATCAGTGACATCCACCACGCGCATGCCATGTCCGCCCGTGCGATATGGAAACACCACATACAATTTCCCATCGCCGCCCCATACCTCCGGCCAGTAACCGCCCGGGCCGCCCGTCTTCAGCACATCGAGCAACTGCGGATGCGCCGGATCACTGATGTCGTAGGTGGCCACACCGGTGCGGCTCTGGT
>CAYQCZ010000026.1:0-16721 GCA_964415955.1 uncultured Verrucomicrobiota bacterium
GACTTTGACCGTTCCGAGGTGAAATCCAGCGAGCGCACCAAGGTCGAGGAAGTGGCCGTTTACCTGAAGGGCAAGCCCGAGGTGGCCGTTTTGATTGACGGTCACTGCGACGAGCGGGGCACGGAGGAATACAACCGCTCCCTCGGCGAGCGCCGCGCCCAGTCCGTTCGCGAATACCTCATCAACTCCGGCATCCTGGCCGACCGCGTGTTCACCCGCAGCTTCGGCGAGGACAAGCCCGCCGATCCCGGGCACAATGAAGCGGCGTGGGCCAAGAACCGCCGCGGCGTTTTTGTCTTGCTGAAACCTCGGCAGTAGGTTCAGCGTCTGTCCGTTCGTTGGCCGGAGCGGGTCCGGTGTCAGGCTCTCGACGCGTGGAGTGGATTGAGAGCCGCTCCAGTCCGCCAAGGCAAACGCCTCACCACACATGCATACAGTCCTGTTCGCCTTCCTCGGCTGGACGGAACTTCTCCTCATCGCGGTCGTCGCCATGCTTTTCTTTGGCGCGCGCCGTCTTCCACAGGTTTTCCGTGGACTTGGAGAAGGCATCCGCGAGTTCAAGCAGGCATCCCGAGACGTGCCGACGGAACGCTCCTGAGCGGGTCTCCAGAAGGCATCCGTGCTTTCGATTGTCCAAGGAAGCACGTTCTACAGAACCCAATGGCCGCCGACTGCCCGACCGGAAAAGGCCTTTTCACCACCAAACACACGGGCTAGAGTTAACCACCATCAAGATTATGACTGCTGACACTGCAATGATTGCCGCGCTGGGCTGGATGGAAATCATGGTCATCGCCATGGTCATCCTCCTGTTTTTCGGCGCGAAACGCCTTCCAGAAATCTTCCGCGGCATGGGCCAGGGCATCAAGGAATTCAAAAAGGCCACCCGTGAGATGCAGGAGGATGTGCAACGTGCGATCGAGGAGGATCCCGCACCTCCACCGCCTCGCAAGCCCAGCCCTCCCAAGACGGACACCGCCGGCTCCTCTGGGAACCCGCCTGAATCCAAGGCCTGACCCAGCCAGCACGGTTTCCCGTCATGGCTAACGATCCCGAAAAGACCGGGCAACCGGTTTCGGGCGGTGGTGCCGGCTCTGGTGACCAGGCAGGATCACGTCCCGCCTCCGAACAACCGCCAGATTCCAAAGCCGCTCCCGGTGCGCCAGACCATCCTGGCCAGGACGCATCCGTGCATGAGGATGTTCCAGCGGGCGGTGGTGCTGTTTCTCCGTCTTCTGGCGATGCAACCTCTGAACCGGCTCGGAAGCCTGATGATCCCGCCCGGATAACGGCTCATGATGCACCGTCAGAGGGTGATGGCCATGTGCCCGACCCGGCCTACGAGGGATACCCGGAGTATCATCATCATGATGATCCGTATCACAACGATCCCTCGCATGATGATCCGCATCATTACGACGGGCACCATGACGATCCCTTTCACCACACCGGGGAGGATGGTTCCCAGCCTCATGGGGATTATTACCACGAGCCGGGTGCCTATGACACGAGTTCGGGCAGCGCGGGATACCACCACCACGACGAACCCAAACAGGAGGAGGAAGTTGGATTTGATGGTTTGTTTGGCGGCGAGGAAGGCGATGAGGGCGGACCGGTCAAACCGTTTCTGGATCACCTCGAAGACCTGCGCTGGGTCATCATCCGGTGCATCGCGGCCGTGCTGATCGCGATGGTCGTGTGCCTTGTGGCCACACCAGTCATCGTGTCCCTCCTGAAATGGCCGCTGGAGCACCCTTTGTTTGATCCCAATCCAACGACCAATTCCGTGGTGCGCGTGCGATCAGGCACGAATGTCATGCGGTTCGAACTCGCCGCCAATCACTGGGGGCCCCTGATGCTGGCCACGAATCAAGTCAACACCTTCGATGTCATCCCCGTCCTGACCGGCAGCAACATCCTCCTCACTCTTCAACCAGTGACCAATGCGCCGCCGGAGCGAGACCTGAAGCTCCCGCTCATCAACGTTCGCAGCGTGCCGGCTTCCTTCGCCATCGCCATCCAGGTTGCCCTCTGGGGCGGTGCCGGGCTCGCATCGCCATTCGTCATGCTGTTCATCGGCCAGTTCATTGTGCCCGCCTTGAAGACCAAGGAGCGTGACTATCTTTACCGCGGCGTGATCGTGGGTGCCGGATTGTTCATGGCCGGAGTGGCCTTTTGTTATTTCGTGGTCATGCGTGTGGCCATTCTTGCCACAGTGCAGTTTGCCAACTGGATGGGATTTGCCTCGGAAATCTGGGATGCCGATGCCTACATCAGCTTCTGCGTAAAGTTCATGGTTGGCATGGGCCTGTGCTTCCAGGTGCCCGTATTCCTGCTGACATTGGTGAAAATCGGCATACTCGATCACCATCGCCTGAACGCCTTCCGGCCATATTGGATCATTGCGAACCTCATCCTCTCCGGCTTCATCACCCCCTCGGGCGATCCCTTCTCGATGCTGCTGATGGCTGCGCCCATCCATCTGCTGTATGAGTTGAGCGTGCTCATCGCCTGGTGGTGGGACCGTCAGGATCGCAGGCGTGAAGCGTTGGAAAGAACGCAGTAACTGAGGCGCTCAGCGCACCAGCTTGGGTTTTCGCTCCACCGAAACATCCAGGCAAACCATATCATCCTTGGCATTTCGTGCGTAGAGGCGTCCATTCGCCAGCACGGGAGTCGTCCAGCATGTTCCTCCCAGCACCTGCGCCCTGGAGTGCGCTTTGAAAGCTGACGGATCGGCTTCCACTGTCAGCAACTCGCCCTTTTCGCCCAGCACAATGAGTTTGCGGTTGGGTGCGGCGACGAGTGAACCCGTCCCCAGTCCTTCCTGTTTCCATCGGACAGTCCCCGTCTTCCAGTCCACGCACCGCAGTTCGCCCTCGTTCTTCCCGGCGCGTCCGTGAAACACGTAAAGATGGTCTTCGATGACCACGCCTGCGTTGAAGTGGACGCTGGTGTCCGAGTTCCAGTGCGGGTCAGTGCTGCCATCGGCCAGGTGCAGTTTCACCGACGGATCGGCATAGCCGGAAATCAGCACGGTTCCGTCGTGGACCACGGGTGCTGCGCTGCTCGTGTCGTATTTGGATTTGAATGGCTGTTTCCAGATCACACTCCCCGTTTTCACATCGATGGCCATGCAGTCGCGATGGCCCAGGATCAGCGCGCAGCGGACACCCCTCAAGGTCACCGGCACCGCCGTGGCATAGGCGCATTTGCCGGTGCCATTGCTCCAGACGAGATCGCCCGTGTGCTTGTTGAACGCGGCCCCCGCATCACCGGCATTCACGATCAGCAGATCGCCCTCCACAAGCGGGGATGAGGCAAAGCCCCATTCGGGAACGGCGAACTTGAATTCTCCGGCAATCTGTCGCTGCCACACGATGGCTCCGCTCAAGAGGTCGAAGCAGAAGAAATCCCCCTCGCGGTTCAGATGATATACGCGTTGTCCTTCAACGGTGGGCGTGCCTGTGGTGCCGCCATCGAAGTAGTGGTCCCCCAGCGGCGCATCATGGGCATGCTTCCAGAGCAGTGAACCTTTTGCGGCATCGAAGCACCACACCGTGTCGGTTCCCTTCTTGCGCCCGTCATGTCCCGTGGTGATCACACGCCCGTCAGCCACGACAAAAGTGGAGTATCCCATGCCGATCTTTGTCTTCCACGCGACCTTCGGTCCTTCCGGCGGCCAGTAGGCCGTCCATGTCTGCTCCTTTGAAATGCCGTTGTGATCCGGCCCGCGGAAGTTAGGCCAGTCAAGGGCCTGCAAACAGGGGGGAGTGGCTGCTGTGGCCAGCATGACAAGCCATCGGGAGAGACGGTTCATGGAAACGAACTTACGCGTCGCATCCTCCGAGTCAACGCGTGCGGTGCCCCGTGCAAACCGATCCTCGCCGAACGGCCACGACGCCCCTACAGTATCCACATTCTATGCACCAATATCTTGAACGTGTCGTGGACCTGCTCGATCCAGGCCTGAACCGCATTTACAACATGACCGTGGAGGAAGCGCGGGCGCGTGTGCTCGCCGGAAACGCCGACGCCGTCCGTGAGATCGACGGCTCGTTTGCACTGATCGCGCGCGAGGGCAAAGCCGTGCGCCTGGCTCGCTCGCTCGACCGTCCCATGCGCTACTTTCTGGCCAAGCGACACGAGGGGCCGGCCTTGATCGTGGCCGATCGCATCGATGCCCTCCACGCCTGGCTCAAGAGCGAGGGCTTCGAGAATCAGTTCCATCCCAGCTACACGCGCATGGTGCCGGCGCACTACGTTGTGGAGATTCAATTGCTCGGCTGTCCCGATCCCGATCCGGTTTACACGCGTTACTTTGATCCCAAACACAACACCCAGCCTGCCGATCTGGACATCATCGGGCGCAACTACATCGGCGCACTGGCGGATGAAATTGCCAAGTGGCTGCGCTCGGTGCCCGAGCGGGAACCCATCGGGGTGTGCTTCAGCGGGGGAGTGGACAGCGGTGCAGTGTTCCTCGTCACCCACCATGTCATGCGCGAACTCGGCATGAGCCCCTCGCGTCTCAAGGCCTTCACCCTCACGCTCGGCGATGGGGAGGACCTTCGGCAGGCACGCGAGTTTCTGGAACACCTCGGGCTGGGGCTTTTCCATGAACCGGTGGAAGGGGCGCTTGATGGCCTCGACCTCGATGACACGCTTCGCACCCTGGAAGATTACAAGCCGCTGGATGTGGAATGCGCCGCCATGGGCATGGCCCTGCTGTGCGGCATCCGCGCACGTTATCCGCAATGGAAGCATCTGATCGATGGCGATGGGGGCGACGAGAACCTCAAGGATTATCCCATCGAGGAAAATCCCGAACTGACCATCCGCAGTGTCGTCCACAATCAGATGCTCTACCATGAGGGATGGGGCGTGGGGCGCATCAAACATTCCCTCACCTACAGCGGCGGGCTCAGCCGCAGCTACACGCGCACCTATGCGCCGGCACGCCGGTGGGGTTTCGATGGCTTCAGTCCCTTCACCCGTCCATCGGTCGTCCAGGTGGCCGAAGGCATTCCGTTCATCGAACTCACGCAATACGACGTGCCCACGCTTTACTCGCTCAAGGGTGAAATCGCCTCTCGCGGCGTCAAGGCCGTCACCGGACTCGGCATGCCCGTCTTTCCGAAACGCCGCTTCCAACACGGCGCGGTGAAGGTCGAGCAGTTGCGGCAACATGTGCCTGCCAGTGAAATCGAGCTGCGACGACGCTTCCAATCGCTTTATGCCTGACTGGATGGGACTGATGATGTGCGAGCCAGCCTTTGCCTGCCGTGACAGACACTCAGCAGCTTGACCGGTGGATTCTGCAGCAACGTCCGCCACGCAATGTCGTTGATCCCGGCCGACCCTACGCATTTCTTCTGGAGGACGAAAACTTCAGCCCGGGCCGCGTCGCTCAAGTCGCCACCATTTTCCTGACCAACCGGGAATGTCCCTGGCGCTGCCTCATGTGCGACCTTTGGAAGAACACCCTGACCGAATCACTCCAACCGGGCGTCATCCCTGCACAAGTGGACTTTGCATTGAATGCTCTGGCGCCTTCGAGGGAAGCCCGCTCGAAATTGGCCGGGCTGAAGCTCTACAACAGTGGGAGCTTCTTCGATCCGCGCGCCATCCCGGTGCAGGATTATCCGGCCATGGCAGAACGGGCGAGGCGGTTTGAACGCGTGATCGTTGAATGCCATCCGGCGCTGGTGGGTGAGCGGGTGTTGCCGTTTCACGGCGAACTTGCCCATGGCGGCTCCCAGCTTGAAGTCGCCATGGGTTTGGAAACCGCCCATCCCCAGGTGCTCGAAAAGCTCAACAAACGGATGACTTTGGACGACTACGCACGAGCCGCGGAGTTTCTTGGAAACCATGGAATCGCTCTGCGCGCCTTCGTCCTGGTGAAACCCCCGTTCATCAAGGATGAAGCCGAGGCCCTGCACTGGACGCAGCGGTCCATCGATTTCGCCTTTGAGTGCGGGGCCGCGGTGGTTTCGCTGATTCCCACACGCTTCGGCAACGGCGCCCTTGAATCACTCGCCACGCAGGGCGAGTTTTCCCCGCCGGGGTTGGAAACGCTGGAGGCAGCGCTGGATCATGGCCTGCGGGCCGGACATGGACGTGTGTTTGCGGATGTGTGGGATTTGGAGCAGTTCTCCAGTTGCCCGGGCTGTTTTGGTTCGCGCCGCGCCCGCTTGCAGGACATGAATCTGAGACAGGTCATTCTGCCGTCCGTGGCATGTGCCGGATGCGGATGAAACGGCCGCATGTGCGCATGAAGCGTGACTATGACATCGCGGTGATCGGCTCGGGCTTCGGTGGTTCGCTCACCGCCATGATCGCCCGCCGTCTCGGTCTCTCGGTGGTTCTGCTCGAACGCGGCCGTCATCCCCGCGTCGTCATCGGCGAATCCTCCACGCCACTGGCGAATCTGCTGCTGGAAGAACTTGCCACCCGGTATGACCTCCCCGCATTGCTGCCGCTGTCCAAATGGGGCACATGGCAGGCGGCACATCCGCACATTGCCTGCGGGCTCAAACGCGGCTTCACATTCTATCATCACCGGTGGAACGAACCCTTTTCTGATGACGCGTCTCGCAGCCGGCAGCTTCTGGTGGCCGCAAGCCCGAATGATCGCATCGCTGACACGCACTGGTGGCGGGCGGATTTCGACCAGTTTCTGGTGCAAACCGCCCAGTCCCTGGGTGTGGAGTATTTGGACGAAGTGAGACTTGCCTCCGCCGTGTGCAAACCGGATGGCGTCATGCTTTCCGGGACACGCGATTCTTCGCCGGTTGAATTCAAGGCGAGTTTCGTTGTGGACGCCACCGGGCCGCGTGGTTTTCTGCACCATGCCCTGGGCCTTTCAGAGGCCGGTTTCGATTGTCTCCCAAAGACACAGGCGCTTTATTCGCACTTCACCGGTGTGAGCCGGTTCGACGTGTCGCCCTCGCCGCCCTCGCCCTATCCGCCGGATGACGCGGCGCTGCATCATGTATTTCCCGGGGGCTGGATGTGGGTGCTGCATTTTAACAATGGCATGACCAGCGCGGGCGTGGCGGTGACGGAATCGATGGCCGGTGAACTGCGATTAAACGAGGACGCGGCGGCCTGGGGCAGATTGATGGAACGACTTCCCTCCGTTGCGGCGCAATTCCGGTCAGCCGGAAACTGCCGGCCCTGGACTTATCAACCCCGCCTCTCCTTTCGCAGCGGGCAAATCACAGGCCCGAACTGGGCGTTGCTGCCGTCATCGGCCGGATTTGTGGACCCTTTGCTTTCAACGGGTTTTCCTCTCACGCTGCTGGGGATTGAACGGCTGGCCAGATCGCTGGAAAGCAACTGGGGGACGGCGCGTTTTGCAGCGGGTCTGTCAAATTACGCGGCCCAGTCGGAATCCGAACTGCTGATCACAGCCGATCTTGTGGGCGCGCTGTATGCGAATCTGGAAGAACCGGCCGTGTTCAATGCGTTGACGCTGCTTTACTTTGCGGCGGCCAGTTACTCGGAAACGGTGCGAAGGCTGGGCCGCGCTCAACCGGCCGGAGGTTTCCTGCTGCATGACCACGTCGGTTTCGGACCGGCCATGCGGCAGTGTCTTGAACAGGCGCGCTGTGCGATGAACGCGGGTGAGCGCGAATCATTTATCCGGCGAATCACCGAGATGATCGAACCCATCAACGTGGCGGGATTGGCGCGACCCGGCCGGCGCAACTGGTATCCGGCACACGCACAGGACTTGTTCGATGCCGCAACGAAACTTGGAGCGACTCACGGCGACATTGAGCGCATGCTTGCGCGTTGTGGCTTTGAGGACGATGTGAAATTCACTTCGCTTCGACAGGGGGAGCGTGCTTAGCTCGCGCGTGTCCGGCATGCAATTGATCCGCCCACATACACGCCTCCCTGGCAATCCAGGCTGCAAGCAGGTGCTTGCAACGGGGCGCGTCTGTCCGGGCAGGCACTGATTCCGCCATGTCCTTCATCTCCTGGGAATTCGCCCTGTTTCTGCCCCTGGTGTTCGCACTCTACTGGCGGTTGCCACATCGTGGACGAATCCTCCTCCTGTTTGCGGCCAGCTACCTCTTTTATGGCTGGTGGGATGCGCGTTTTCTCGCCCTGCTGCTGGTGTCCACCTGCACGGATTTCTTCTGCGCACAGGCGATTGCGGGCGTGCGTGTGCCGCTGGTGCGCGTGTTTGGAACGTGTGCGTTGCCGTTCCTGTGGCTGACACTTTACCGCATCGTGTGGCCGGACGGGGCCATCATCTCCCACGCGGCGCTGCTTGCTGCGGCGCTTTTTCCGCTGGGTTTCACAGCCCTCCACGCCGCCCTTGGTGAACGTCCTGCAGCGACACGTTCCCGCGCGTTTCTGATGTTGAGCCTGGTGATCAACCTCGGTCTTCTGGGTTTCTTCAAATACTTCAATTTCTTCACCGACTCGGCGGCGGAAGTGTTGCGTTCGGTGGGTGTGGAACCAGGCTGGACGCTGATGCACATCATTCTGCCGGTGGGCATCTCGTTCTACACCTTCCAGACGCTCAGTTACACGGTGGACGTGTATCGCGGGCGTATGAAGCCAGCGGACGATTTCATCACCTACGCCACGTATCTGGCATTTTTCCCGCAGCTTGTGGCGGGACCGATCGAGCGCAGCGTGGACCTGCTGCCGCAGCTTCAGAAACCTGTCGTGTGGGAAACGCCGATGTTTCATCGGGGCCTGCGTTTGATCCTGGTGGGCTTGTTCAAAAAGGTCTTCGTGGCGGACAACTGCGCATTGCTGGCGGGGCATGCCTTCAACCCGGAAACCCAGTTGAACGGACCCTGGGCGCTGCTTGGAGTGGTGGCGTTTGCATTCCAGATTTACGGGGACTTTTCGGGTTACAGCGACATCGCCAGAGGGTCGGCACGGGTGCTGGGGATTCACCTGAGTCACAACTTCCATTTCCCCTACTTCGCGCGGGGACCCTCGGACTTCTGGCAGCGCTGGCACATCACGCTGTCGAGCTGGTTCAGGGATTACGTTTACATCCCGCTTGGAGGCAATCGCGGCGGGACGGCATCGACACTTCGCAATCTCGTCCTGACCATGGGACTGGCGGGATTGTGGCACGGGGCCAGCTGGACGTTTGTGATCTGGGGTCTGTATCATGGCGCGCTGCTGGTCTTGTATCGTGTGGTCGCACCGCTGCGCCATCTGGAGCAGCCCGGCGACGGGGGCCGGATGAAAGCAACACTCGCCATGGGGTTGATGTTCGCGTTCACGCTGGTGGGCTGGGCCATCTTCAGCAGCACATCACTGGCGCACCTGGGTGGATGGTTTGCAGCGCTCATGTCCTGGAGTCCGGCGGCGGTGCAGGAAGTGGCGCTTCCGTCCTGCTGGCTGTTGCTGCATGCGGCGCCTCTGCTGCTGCTTCAATGGGCCACGTGGCAGTCGCGCGACGAGGTGGAGATGGCACACTGGCACTGGGCCGCGCGCGGTGTCGTGTATGGGTTGCTGTTTCTGACCGTGGCCACATCCTCGGTGCAGGACGTGGTGTTCATCTACTTCCAGTTCTGATCATGAAGGGCGCTTTCACCAGATCATTCCTCCTCGCCGTGGCGTTGCTTGCCTGCGCGGAACTGGTCGTGCGCGTGTTCTTCGTGCGCAACATGTCGGGGCGATTCGAGTATGGTTATCACCCGACGTCAGGCTTCGAGGAAAACGCCGACGGCACACTGGACCTGGTGCGGGCCGGTGGCCGGCGTTTCCGTCCGCAGTCACTCAAGCAGAAGCCTGATTCGGGTGTGCTGCGGGTGTTTGTCATTGGGGATTCCGTGCCACGCGGGCCGAGTCTGGAGAGGGCATATGCCGCGCAGATGGCGGAACTCCTCAAGGCGCAGGGCGTGCCGGCGGAGAGTTACAATCTGGCCGTGGCGGGTTATGGCGCTGAACGCAGTCACATCGTGCTGAAACAGGCTCTCAAGTATCAGCCCGGCCTGGTCGTGCTGCATGCGAACACATCCAATGAATTCGAGGACGAACGTGAGAAGCGTCGCAAGGAGGAGTTCGAAGGCTGGCACCCACGCAACTGGCCCATGAAAAGCCTCATTGTGCGCCGGCTTTATGAGGCCAAGACCGAGAAGGTGTTCTGGGAATGGCTGCCGGTGGGTGTGCGCAACCAGGGTGCGGTGAGTGATGCAGACGCGGAGTTGACTGCGGGCATGAACGAGGAGGTGGTCAAACGATGGGGCGAACGCGTGCGGCATTACGTGCGTGAAAGCGTCGAACTGTGCCGCAGACAGGGCGTGCCCGTGGTGGTTGTGGCGCAGGCCTTCCGCAGGACTGGTCCGGACGGGAGCTATTTCATGGACGGCGAGCAGCTGATGTCGATCGTCAATCCACTGCAAGGCAACGGCGTCGAGGTGGTTTCGATGAAGGATATTCTCGCGGGGCAGAACCTGGAAACCACCTACGCGGACGGGTCCCATGTCCGGGCTGATGCGCATGCGCTCATCGCCCGCGCCGTGGTGGACAGAATCATCGAACGGAGCTGGGCGAGGCCCGGGGCCGCCAGACCGTGAGGCGCGCCGTGCTGACAATTCGTCGTTGCCCTTGGATGCCCGCGCGGGAAAGATTTGCGGACTTGTGAACCGGGACGAAGGCATACCGAAAAATGTGATCGTGTTCGGCGTGGCCGTGCCCGTGGCCCTGCTGCTGGGCTACCTGGTGGCGCAGCCTTTGAGCATGCGGTCGCTCGTCCTGGTCACGGGTCTGCTGGGCATTCTGGCGTTGCCCCTGCTCATGCAATGGCACCACTCGTTGTTGCTGGTGCTGTGGAATGCCACCATCACCCCCTACTTCCTGCCGGGGCAGCCGGAAGCCTGGATGCTGGCGGTTCTCGTCAGCCTGCCCTTCACCCTCCTGGCGCGGGCACTGGACAGGAACCGGCGCCTGGTGATGCATCCATCCCTTGCGATCCCGCTCCTCGCACTTGTGGTGGTGGTGCTTTGCACGGCGTTTGCCACCGGGGGCATCGGCCTGCGATCCATGGGCAGCGCCGCGGTGGGAGGCAAGCGTTACATTTCCATCCTGCTGGCCATTGCCGGTTTCTTCGCCATTTCCTGGGTGCCCGTGCCGCCACACCGCCGCAGACTGATGGCCATGCTGTTTTTCGGAGCCGCCAGCACGGCGTTGATGAGCGACATCGCCTATGCTCTTGGTCCTGCATTCTACTTTCTCTTCAATTTCTTCTCCGTGAGCGTGGCATCCTACCAGATACAGAATGATTTTTCACAGAGCAGCCAGTCGATGCTGAGGCTCGCCGGTTTTTCCGTGGCCTCATCAGCCTTGATCTTTGCCATGGTGGTGAAATGGGGTTTGCGCGGCATTCTGGATGTGGTGAGGCCGTGGCGGCTGGCGGCGGTGTGCGTCACGTTCGTCGCCGGTCTCATGGGCGGGTTCAGGTCGATGATTGTGATTGTGGGCCTGGTGCTTTGTTTTCAGTTCCTCCTGGAGAAGCTGCACAAGACGCGTTTCCTGTTTTATGTGACGGGCGCCGTGCTCGCCTTTGGCATCATGCTGCTGCCTTTTGTGGACCGGCTGCCCATGGCCGCGCAGCGGACACTCAGCATTGTTCCCGGCATGCCGGTGAGCCAGTTTGCAAAGGACGATGCCACCATTTCCTCCGACTGGCGGCTGGAGATGTGGCGGGTGCTGATGCCGGAGGTCCCGCGTTATCTGTGGGTTGGCAAGGGCTACGCCATGAACATGACGGACTATTACCTTGCCCAGGCGGCCGTGACGCGCGGTGTGATGAGGGATTTCGAGCCTGCCTTGATCAGCGGCGAATATCACAACGGGATATTGACGCTCGTGATTCCCCTGGGGATCTGGGGGTTGCTGGCCTTTCTCGCATTCCTGCTGGCATCGGGCCGCGCGCTGTATCTCAACCATCGTCATGGCGACCCGGAAATCCAGATTGTGAACACATTCATTTTTGCCTATTTCCTTGGCAAAACTGTTTATTACTTTGCGGTCTTCGGAAATTTCTCCACCGGCCTTGCTGACTTCACGGGGACCGTGGCTTTGAGCCTGAGTCTCAACCGGGGCATTTGCACGCCGTCTGCGCCCGGACGCCCGGTGATGTCCGTTTCCCCGCCCGGCCACCGCGTTGGGGGTGAGGCTCTTGTGGCAGGTCATTGACCATTCCGAAGGCTGTTTCCACCGTTCCCTTGCGGCCTGCGATGATGGTCGGCCGGCATGAAGGTGTTTCCCGCGACTTTGTTGATCGGCTGCTCGATCTCGGACTATGGAGCAAGCCTGTCCGTGTCTGCCGGTGCTTTGTCCGCCTCCGGCTTTCCTCCCAGGCCGCTGAACACCGTGTAAACAAAGGGTATCAGAAACAACGTCAGAAACGTGCTGGTCAGCATCCCCCCGACCACCACGACGCCCAGTGGACGACGGCTCTCCGCGCCCGCGCCAAAGCCGATGGCGATGGGCAGAATGCCTGCAATGGTGGAGCAGGCCGTCATCAGAATGGGGCGCAGCCGCACCCTGCCCGCATCCAGGGCCGCAGCCGCGGCATCAAGTCCCGCCGCCCGCCGTTGATTGGCGAATTCCACGATCAGGATGGCGTTCTTGGTGACGAGGCCGACGAGCAGCACAAACCCGATCAGGCTGAACAGATTGATGTTCATGCCCACCAGCGGGGGCAGCACGCCGATCTTCCCAAGATGCTGCACCAGCCAGAGCCCGCCCAGTCCTCCCACGCCGGCCAGCGGCACGGAGAGAATGACGGTGAACGGATGGATCAGACTCTCAAACTGCGCGGCCAGCACCATGTAGGTGATCAGCAAGGCCACGCCCAGAATGAAATAAAACTCCGCCCCGATGTCCTTGAACTCCTTCGATTCACCGGACCAGTCATACAGAAACCCCGGCGGCAGATCCTCCTTGAGCAGTTGCTCGACGCTGTTGATGGCCGTGCCGAGCGGCACGCCGTTCAAGGACGCCGAAATGGTGGTGCTGCGCAGGCGGTTGTAATGTTCGATGACATTGGGGGCGGCCCCCTCGGCCCGCCTGACCACGGAGCTGAGCTGGATCAGACGGCCCTCGTTGTTGCGGACGTAAAGACGGTCGAGATCCTGGGGCACGAGACGGGACTCGCGTTGAAGTTGCGCGATGACCTCGTATTCCTTGCCGTCCTTCTTGATGCGGCTGAGGTCCAGACCGCCAAAGAGAATCTGCAGCGACTGGGAAATGTCCTGGATGCTGAGTCCCAGCGCGGCGGCGCGGCTGCGGTCGATGTCCAGCCTGAGTTCGGGCTTGGTCAGTTCGAAGCTCGACCGGACGTTCACCAGATAGGGCTGCTGGCGCAGTTTGTTGAGCAGTTGCGTGGTGTAGGCGTTCAACTGGTCGAGGTCCTGGCCCTGGATCACAAGCTGGAAGGCCGAGCCGAAGCCCCTGCCGATGGCCTTCGGGATGTTGGGAACGGCGATGGCACCCTCCACTTCGGTGAAAAACCGCAGGCGCAACCCTCCCGGCGCATTCACCAGGGCCTGGATGTCCTTGTCGCGTTCCTCCTTGTCCTTCAAGCGGACAAAGACGATGCCGCTGTTGGCCTGTCCGGGACCGGCCAGCGAAAAGGCCACCACGGCGCCGAAGGCCTGGACTTCGGGGGTTTCCTGCAGAATCTTCTCCATCTTGGCCACCTGACGGTCCGTGAATTCGGAGGTGGAACCTTCCGGCGCGAACACGAAACACAGAAGGCGTCCCTTGTCCTCCTCGGGCAGAAACTCCCCCTCCAGTTTGCCCGCCATGAACTGGTTCGGCCACACCGTGATGCCGCCCAACAGCGCCACAAGCATCACGCCCGCCATCAGGCGGATCAACATGGGCGCCCTCATGAAGGGCGATGCAATCCATGATCCCGCCCGAACAACGGGGTTCAACACCGCGCCATACAGCCGTGTCAGCCATCGCACAAGGCCGTCAAACCACCGGATCAAAAAGAACCGCCGCTCCTGATCATGCTCCTTGAGGACCCTCGCGCACATCATGGGGGAAAGCGTCAACGCCACGAACGCGCTCACCGCCACGCTGCCCGCCACGGCCAGCGCGAACTCGATGAACAACCGGCCGGTGGCGCTGGACTGGAAGGCAAGCGGGGTGAAGACGGCGATGAGCGAAAGCGTGATGGCGATCACCGCGAAGGCGATTTCATCCATGCCCTTGAAGGCGGCCTGCATCGGTGACATTCCGTTCTCGATGTGGCGGTGGATGTTTTCCAGCACGACGATGGCGTCATCCACCACCACGCCGATGGCGAGCACCAGTGCGAGCATGGTGAGGATGTTGATGGAAAACCCGAAGGCGTGGAGGATGGCAAACGTGGCCACCAGGGAGATCGGGATGGCCACGGCCGGAATGACCGTCGAGCGGAAGTTGCCCAGAAACAGCCAGATGATGATGACCACAAGCGCGAAGGCGATGGCCAGCGTCTCCCAGACCTCCGTGATGGCCTTGTTCACATAGATGGATTCGTCGTAGTTGACGACGGTTTCGATGCCGTCGGGAAGCGTTTTGCGGATGCTCTCCATCTCCGCCTTGATGCCGTCGGCGACCTCCACCGTGTTGGCCTTGGACTGCTTGACCACGCCCAGGAAGATGCAGGGCCGCCCATTGTTGCGCGCGATGGTGCGCTCGTTTTCCACGCCCGGCCGCGCCTCGCCGATGTCCAGCAGCCGCACCAGTGTGGAGCCGTCATTGCGGATGACGAGCCGGTTGAATTCCTCCGGTGTCTTCAGTTCGCCGAGCGTCTGGATGGTCATCTCCCGGTCCAGATTTTCCACGCGACCGCTGGGCAGTTCGACATTCTGCTGGCGCAGCGCATTGCGGACGTCCAGCACGGTGATCTGGTGGGCCGCCATCTTCTCGGAGTCCAGCCACAGGCGCATGGCGAAGCGTTTCTCGCCGCCGATGCGGATGGATGAAACGCCCTTGATGGTCTGAAGCCGGTTGATGATCTGCCGTTCGGCAATGGTCGTGAGTTCCAGCGGCGTGAACCGCTCGCTGTTCATGCCGATCCACATGACGGGCCGCGCATCGGAATCCTCCTTGGCCACGATGGGTTCATTGATGGCTTCGGGCAGGTCGCCGCGCACACGGGAGACGCGGTCGCGGACATCCTGGGCCGCCTGGTCGATGTCACGGGAAAGATCGAACTCGACGGTGATGTTGCTGACCTGCTCGCGGCTGACGCTGGAGAGCGTCTTGATCCCCTCGATGTTGTTGATCTGTTCCTCGAGCCGCTCGGTCACCTCCGTTTCGACCACCTGGGCATTGGCACCGGGATACACCGTGGTGACGGACACGATGGGCGGGTCGATGTCCGGCAGCTCGCGCACAGGAAGCCGGGTGAGCGAGATGACGCCGAACAGGATGAGCGCAAGGCTCATCATGCTGGTGAGCACCGGCCGCTGGATGCTGATGCGGGGCAGGTTCATGGGCCGGTCTTGGCGGGGTTGGTCATGGGCACAGGCATGACTGGGCCGCCGGGGCGCGTCTTTTGCAAACCCTCGACAATGACTGTTTCACCTTCGCCCAGTCCTTCGGTGATCTCCACCACGCCCGCCATGCGGACGCCGCTTTTCACAGGCCGCATCTGCGCCTTCTGCTCCTTGTCCACCACATACACCGTGGTGCGGTCCCCGCTTTGCATCAAGGCCGCCTCGGGGATGACGACCGCCTTGTCTTTCAGCCGGAGCGTCAGCTCCATGCCGGCAAACATGCCGGGTTTCAACTCGCCATCCGGGTTGGGAATGAACGCCTTCACAAGCGCCGTGCGGGTGGCGTTGTCCACGAAGGGCGAGATGAAATACACTTCGCCGCCAAACCGGCGCCCGGGAAACGCAGCCACCGCAAATTCGATCTTCTGGCCCGCCTTCAACTCGCCGAGAAACCGCTCGGGCACCTGCACCTCGGCCCTGATCGGATCCAGATCGACCACCCATGTCAGCGTCGTTGACTTGGTGATCACCTGGCCCGGACTCACCTGCCGCGCCCCCATCACACCGTCGAACGGCGCCCGGATGCGCGCATCGCGCAACTGCCGCCGCTTCAATGCTACCCCGGCCTCGTTGACATTGAAGGTGGCCGCCGCCTGGTCAAACTCCTGCTGCGAGATCAGCTTGTCCGCCAGAAGCTGCTTTGCGCGCTCGTGATTGGCCCGGCTCAGCTTGAAATAGGCCTCGGCTTCGGCGAGCGCCGCCGCCGCCTTGGATTCATCAAGCACCACAAGCAGATCCCCCTTCCTGACCGGCTGCCCCTCCTCGAAACGGATTTCCTGGACGATGCCTTCCGTCTCGGACTGGAGCTCGACGCTCTCATGCGGTGCCAGCGTCCCGACGAGTGAAAGGGTTTCAGCCACGGGCCGGGTCACGGCGGTCGCCACGATCACCCGGGTCGGCGGCGGACCTCCAGCGGCCGGCCCGCCGTCTGCCGGCGCCTTTTTCTCGCAGCCTGCGAACAACAGGGCGGCGGCAATGCTTGTCAATTGAGCGTAATTCATCGGGATCTGCCTTCTGTGGAGTTGACGGCGCGCCGGCCGCTGTTCGTAGAGGCTCCGTGAGCTGCCTGCACGGTAGGAAGCAACGCCGGATGCGTCAAGCAGGTGAACGGGAACGTCCGCACAAGCTCGCCGCCCTGAAGGCCGGGCGCCATGATGGCTCCTGAATGCCGCC
>CAYQCZ010000027.1:0-16604 GCA_964415955.1 uncultured Verrucomicrobiota bacterium
AAGATCGCCCGCAAGACGGAGAACGTCTCCATCACGCGCGACGTCTCGGGCGAGGGCGTGCAGCAGGCCCTGCTGAAGATGCTGGAAGGCACCGTGTGCAACGTCCCTCCACAGGGCGGACGCAAGCACCCGCACCAGGAATACATCCGCGTGGACACCTCCAACGTGCTGTTCATCTGCGGCGGCGCCTTTGTCGGGCTGGACAAGGTGGTGCAGCGCCGTCTGGGCAGGAACGTCATGGGGTTTGGCGTGAATGATCCGCAAATCAAGGTGTCCTCGGCCCAGACAGGCGACATCATGCGCCAGATGGAACCCGAGGATCTGCTCGGCTACGGATTCATCCCCGAGTTCATCGGCAGGCTTCCGATGACCACCGTGCTCGATGAACTGACCGAGGAACAGCTCATCAGCGTGCTGACTGAGACAAGGAACGCGCTGGCCAGGCAGTTTGCCAAGCTCCTGGCCATGGAGGGCGTGGAACTGGAGTTTTCCGGCGACGCGCTCCATGAACTCGCGCGCCAGGCCATCCGCAAGGGCACCGGCGCGCGCGCCCTGCGCGGTCTGCTCGAGAAGCTCATGCTGGATGTGATGTATGAGATCCCCGGCTGCGACGACATCCTCAGCATCAAATTCACCCGTCCCGCCGTGCTGGGCGAGGCACGGCCCATCATCCGCCGCAAACAGGACCAGGCAGCCGCCTGAGCGGAACACCGCATCATCCCCCGAAGTTTTTTGACTGCCATGGGCGGTCTTTTCCCGGAGCATGGACGCCATGTCGAAACTGACCCTTGAAACGCTGCGAGGCGATCCGGTCATCCAGTTCTCGGTGTTCATCCCCAACAAGCTGGGCCGCGGCCACGACCTGATCAGCCTGCTTTACAAGCGCGAGATTCATGTGCTGGCGATGACCGTGCTCGACACCACGGACAGTGCGATCCTGCGGTTGATCGTCGATGATCCGGCACTCGCGCGGCATCTGCTGGATGAACACAACTTCCATTACACCGAGACCCGTGTGCTGGTGGTGGAACTCGAAGGCGCTGACAAGCTGATGACGGCTTTGACCGCGCTGCTGGAGGCGGAGATCAATGTCCACTACCTCTACGCGTTTCTGGTCAGGCCCAAGGGCCGGTCCGCACTGGTCCTCAGCCTCGAGGACACCGAGGTGGCAGAACTGGCGCTCCGTCAGCACCGTTTCAAAGTGCTGCACCAGGCCGATCTCAGCCGCTGAGACCGACGACCGGTCGGCAGGCAGCGTGCATGGCGCCGGGGGATCATGCCGCCCATCAGGACTTGCATTCGGCCCAAGGCTCACGCAGGTTGCGCCCCATTGAACAAACGGGCTCCACCGGAGTCCAACCTGCTGCCGACATCATGAAACACGCCCTTCTTCCATGCCTCCTGCTCGCCGGCCTGCTGCTGCCATCGGGTGCCCGCGCGGACGTTCCACCACCGGAGCAGCTTCTCCCCTCGGACACGCTGGCGGTTCTGACCATCCCGGATGCCGCCAGGTTTCGCGCGGCCATGAGCGACACACCCGCCCTCCAGTTCTGGAATGCGCCCGAGATGAAACCCTTCCGCGACAAATTCATGGCACGGTTCAACCAGGATGTCCTGGCCTCCATGGAAAAGGCGATGTCCGTGAAGCTGTCAAACTACACCGCCGTCGCCCGAGGACAGGTCACCATGGCGTTCGTGCCCGGCGCCGGGGCCGATTCCGAACCGAAAGGCCTCCTCCTGATCGACACCAGGGACAAGGCCGGCGAAGCCTCCAAACTGGTGGCCGGTCTGAAGCAGCAATGGGCGGACGCCGGAAACCCCCTGCGCAAACAGATGGTGCGTGACGTGGAATTCACCACCATCACGGTGGAAGACCGCGCATTCAGCAAGGCCCTGGAAAAGTTGTTCCCACGCCCCCCGGGCAGCGCAACACCAGGCAGAGCCAATGGCACCACGGACATCTGCATCGGCCAGTCCGGGTCCCTGCTGATGATCGGCGAAAGCCCTTCGGCCTTTGAGAAGGTGCTCGTGCGCCTGTCGGGCGGAGGCGTGACGCCGCTGGCAGAACAGGCGGCGTTTACTGCCGCGTATGGAGCGGGATTGCGTGAGGCCACGGCCTATGGATGGTTCAATGCCAGGGCCGTTTTCGGCCACATGCTCAAGGAGATGGAGTCCGGCCAGGGAGAACAGGGCGGACCTCCTGGCGGACCGGCACCGGCCATGATCATGAATGCGCTCGGTCTCACCGGCATCCAGTCCATGACCCTGTATGCCCGTCATGAGTCCGACGGCATGACGGCCGGCCTGCATGTGGGCACCCCTGAGTCCAGCCGCAAGGGCCTGCTGAAAATCTTCGCCCCGGAAGCGAAGGACGCCGGCCCGCCCTCCGCCATTCCCGGCGATGCCGCCCGTTTCTTCCGCTGGCGGCTGGATGGACAGAAGGCCATGGCAGGCATCGAAGCGCTGGTCACGGAATTGTTCCCCCCCGCGCAGGGGATTCTGGGCATGATCCTCGACAACGCCGGGAAGGATCAGGATCCGAACTTTGATCTGAGAAAGTCACTTATCGGCAATCTTGGCGATGACATGATCACCTACGCCAAACCACCCCGCAGCGCACGCCCACAGGATCTCGATTCCCCCCCGGGAGTGATGCTGGTCGGATCACCCCGCGCGGAGCAGTTGGTGGCCGCCGCGCGCACCGGGCTGGGTTCACTGCTGCCTCCTGCGGGGGATGGCAGCCCCAAGGAACGTGAGTTTCTGGGCCGCAAGATTTACTCCATCCCCATGCCCGCATTGCCGGGAACAATCACTGCGGAGCCCCGGTCCTTGAACTACACCGCCAGCGGCAGCTACGTGGTGATGTCGCCCGATGCACCCATGCTCGAGGAATATCTGCGCGGACCGGAGGCGCAGAAGGGGCGTCCGCTCCGCGAAACACCCGGGTTGAACGAAGCCGCGCAAAAGGTCGGCGGCATGGGCACCGGCATGTTCGGCTATGAAAACCAGATGGAGACGGTGAGGCTCACCTATGAGGCCCTGCGCAAGGATCCGGAGGCGTTCGACCGGATGATGCAGGGGCCCCTGGGCATGTCACCCATCTCCACCGAAATGCGGCGCAACCGCCAGGACTGGCTCGACTTCAGCCTGCTCCCCGAGTGGGGCGCGGTGTCCAAGTATTTTCACTACAGCGTCTATGCGGGCAGCACCACGCCGGAGGGCCTCCATTTCAAGGCGTTTTCTCCCACGCCCCCTTCGCTGCGCAAGTGACGCGCCTGCCATCGGAGGGCTTCAGCCGGCGGGCCAGCCCGGCGGCGATGCCTCACAAAAGTTTGGCACGCGCGGTGTGATTGATTAGATTGACTGCATGGCCCGTCAGACCATGACGGACAGAACAAAGAACAATCTGATTGCACCCATGCTTCATCATCCTCCGAGATTGGAAGACCGTTTCCTGACCCGCCGCCAGTTCCTGAACCGGTGCGGCATGGGCATGGGGGCGCTGTCCCTCTCCACGATGCTGCAGCAGGCCACGGCGGAAACCAGCCTGAACGCCACCTCGCCGCTCGCTCCCAAGCCCCCGCATTTTCCGGGCCGCGCGAAACGTGTCATCCACCTTTTCATGAACGGCGGCCCGTCCCATGTGGACACCTTCGATCCCAAGCCGCTGCTCGACAAACATCACGGCCAGCCATTGCCTTCGGACCGGACCCTGCGCACCGAGCGGCCCACCGGCGCAGCCTACCGTTCCCCGTTCAGCTTCAAGAAATACGGCCGGAGCGGGCTTGAAGTGAGCGAATTGTTCGCGAAGACGGCCGAAAGCATCGATGACATCTGCGTGATCCGCTCGATGCACGCGGATGTGCCCAATCACGAGCCTTCGTTGATGCTGCTCAATTGCGGTGACGCACGGCTGCCCCGGCCCAGCATGGGTTCATGGGTCACCTACGGTCTTGGCACCGAGAACCAGAATCTGCCGGGCTTCATCGCCATGTGCCCCGGCGGGTATCCCATCCAGGAATCGCAGAACTGGCAGTCGGCCTTTCTGCCCGGCATTTTTCAAGGCACTTACATCGACTCCAGACACACGGACATCGAGAAACTGATCGAGAACATCCGCAACAACCACACCTCCCTGCCCGGCCAGCGGGCGCAGCTCGACCTGCTCCAGGCGTTCAATGAAAAGCACCGCCAGCAACGCCAGGCCGATGCCCAGCTCGATGCGCGCATCCAGTCCTTCGAGCTGGCCTTCCGCATGCAGATGGACGCCAGCGATGCGTTTGACATCAGCAGGGAACCGGAATACATCCGCAACGCCTACGGCAATTCCGTGCAGGCCCGGTCCATCCTGATCGGCCGCAGACTGCTGGAGCGCGGCGTGCGTTACGTGCAGATCTGGCATGGCGCAGGGCAGCCGTGGGACAGCCATGATCACATCGAGCGCGAGCATCGCAGGCTCGCCGGCGAATGTGACTCCGCCATCGGTGCGCTGCTGAAGGATCTCAAGCAGCGCGGCATGCTGGAGGACACACTGGTCATCTGGGGCGGGGAATTCGGGCGGACACCCACCGTCGAACTTCCAAAGCCGGGCTCCAATGCCGGCACCATCAGCGGACGCGATCACAACCACTATGGCTTCACCACATGGCTGGCCGGCGGCGGTGTGAAAGGCGGCACGGCCTATGGTGCCACGGATGATTTTGGATTCCAGTCCGTGGAGAACAAGGTGCATGTGCATGACCTCCAGGCCACCATCCTGCACCTGCTCGGTTTCGATCACGAAAAGCTGACCTACCGGCATGCCGGACGTGACTTCCGCCTGACGGACATCCACGGCTCCGTCGTGCAGGGCGTGCTGGCGTAAACGCCGCATGGCTGCCCGCCCGCGACAGGTTCTTCCGGCAACACCCGCCGTCATTCCTACATGAGGGCGCGCAGAAAACTCCATGGACTTGCAGGTGTTCCTGAACCATCGTTGGAACACTGCTGAAAACCGGATGAGTGCTGTCGTTCGCATTCTCCACAACGACCTTACAGGCCATGCTGAACATCACTGGACGCGGCTCCATCACCACATGCGACGGCACCACGCGTCGCGACTTCCTCCAAGTCGGGACGCTGGGCGCCCTTGGCTTCGGCCTCAGCCACTACGCCGCTGCGAAGGAGGCCGGTGCGGTGAAGGGCGACGACAACAAGTCCTGCATCATGATCTTCAACCTGGGTGCGCCCAGCCAGATGGACACGTTCGATCCCAAGCCCGACGCGCCCCGTGAGATTCGCGGGCCGTTCAAGCCCATCTCCACCAAGGGCGACTTCCAGCTCACGAACATTCTCCCGCTGCATGCGAAGGTGGCGGACAAGTTTTCGCTCGTGCGCAGTTGTTATCACACGGCCGCGGCGGTGCATGACACCGGCCACCAGATGCTGCAGACCGGGCGTCTTTTCACCGGCGGCATTGTCACGCCGCACGCGGGCTGTGCGCTGGAATATCTCAAAGGCCGGCGCGGCGACCTGCCTGCACACGTCATCCTGCCCGAACCGATGGGGCCCACCGGCGGCAACATGCCCCACGGCCAGGACGCGGGTTTCCTGGGAAAGACCTACGATCCGTTCGTGTTGAATGCCGATCCCTCCAGCAAGGATTTCAAAGTGCCCGACCTGCTTCCACCCAAGCACATTGGCGAAGCGCGCCTGGAACGGCGCAAATCGCTGCGCGATGTGGTGGACAACACGGTGCGGACATTCGAAGCCACGGAAAGCGCCCGGCTGATGGATGAGAACTTCGCCTCCGCCTACCGTTTGATGACCAGCACCGTGGCACGCGAGGCGTTCGACCTGGAAAAGGAACCTCTGAAAGTGCGCGAGCGTTATGGCATGACACGCTTCGGCCAGTGCTGCCTGCTGGCGCGTCGCCTCGTGGAACGTGGTGTGCGCTTCGTGACCATCAACACCTTCATCACGGTGTTTGGCGAAATCACCTGGGACATCCACGGGTCAAAGCCCTTCACCTCCATCGAGGGCATGCGGGACATCGTCGCGCCCATGTATGACCAGGGTTACAGCGCCTTGATCGAGGATCTTGCCCAGCGTGGCATGCTCGACAACACCATGGTGTGCAACCTCGCGGAATTCGGGCGCACGCCCAAAATCAACCCGGCGGGTGGACGCGATCACTGGCCGCAGTGCTGGACGGTGTATTTCGCCGGAGGCGGCGTGAAAGGCGGCCGTGTTGTTGGCAAGAGCGACGAAATTGGCGCGTATCCGGCGGAACGGCCGACGCCGCCCAAGGATGTCGTGGCCACCATCTTCCACTCGCTTGGCCTGGACCTCGATGCCCATCTGCCCGGCCCGCAGAACCGCCCCTTCCCGCTGGTGGACTTCGGCACGCAACCCATCCGGGAGTTGTTCGCATGATGTCAATTTCCAGCCTGGCAATGCGCGTGAATTGTAAAAACTGTTTCGTTGGTGCCAGCGTCGCCGTCTGGCTGCTGCTCGCTTCTTCTCCTTCTGCAAACGCCCGGGAATCCATCACCATCCTCCCGGCAAAGATCGCCCTTCACGGACCCACCACGCGGCAGCAGTTGATCGTCGAACGCGTGGAGGACAAACACTTCACCGGGCAGGTCACTGATGGTGCGGTGTTTTCGTCCAGTGACACGAACATCGTCCGCATCGAGGGCAATGTCGCTTTGCCTGTGAACAATGGCCGGGCAACGATCCACGCCAGGGTGTCCGGCAGGAGACTCTCGGCACGGGTCACGGTCACCGGCATGGGAGTTGAGGCCGATTGGACATTCCGCAATCATTTCCAGCCGGTGATGGCGAAGTTCGGTTGCAGCAGTGGCGCGTGCCATGGCGCTGCGGCCGGACAAAACGGCTTCCGCCTGTCACTGCGCGGCTACGATGACGAGGGTGATTTCATTTCACTCACCCGCAATGCACTGGGGCGGCGCATCAATTTCGAGGAGCCTGCCAAAAGCCTGCTGCTGCTCAAGGCCACCTCCACCGTGCCGCACAAGGGCGGCAGGAAGTTCGAGGTGGATTCACTCGAATACCGCGTGCTCTCCCAATGGATCGCCGCCGGTGCGCCCGGTCCGAAGGCCGATGATCCACGCGTGGTCCGCGTGGAAGTGGAGCCGCCCGTGGTCTCGCTCCAGCCCGGAGCCACCCAGCAGGTGCTGGTGACGGCGCATTTCAGCGACGGCCACAGCGAGGATGTCACGCATTGGGCGAAGTTCACCTCGGCAAACGAATCCGTCGCCACCATCGAGGAGGACGGGCGGTTGAAGGTTCTTGGCCATGGCGAAGGCGCGATCACCGCGTGGTATCTCCAGAAGCTGGCCATCGCCACGGTCACCGTTCCCTATACAAACGATGTTCCCAAGGCGGTGTATGCAAAGTCGCCCCGGCGCAATTTCATCGACGATCTCGTTTTGGAAAAGCTGCGCGAACTGAACCTCCCGCCCTCGCCGCGCTGCTCGGACAGCGAATTCATCCGCCGCGCCTTTCTCGACACCATCGGCGTGCTGCCCACCGCCGGGGAGGTGCGTGCATTTCTTGCAGACACATCGAACCGCAAGCGCGACGCGCTCATCGAGTCGCTCTTCTCCCGTCAGGAGTTCGTCGATTACTGGACCTACAAATGGAGCGACCTGCTGCTGGTGAACAGCAAGTCCCTGAAGCCTTCCACCATGTGGGCCTACTACTACTGGATTCGAGACAATGTCTCCGCGAACACGCCCTGGGATGAATTCGTGCGCAACCTCGTGACCGCGCAGGGCAGCACGCTGGAGAACGGCGCAGGCAATTTCTTCGTCCTGCATGACGATCCCCGGGTCATGGCGGAGACGACGACGCAGGCGTTTCTTGGGATGTCCATCAACTGCGCCAAATGCCACAACCATCCGATGGAAAAGTGGACCAACGACCAGTATTTCCAGATGGCCAACCTCTTCGCACGTGTGCGCGCCAAGAACGGTCCCGGCGATGGCGAACGCATCATCTTTGCCGATGCGCGCGGCGATGTGATCCAGCCCTTGCGCGGCAAACCCCAGCCACCGACACCGCTGGACGGAACCTCGCTTTCCCTGGAATCAACCGAAGACCGGCGCACTCATCTGGCCGCGTGGCTGACAGCGCCTGAGAACCCCTACTTCAGTCGTTCGATAGCAAACCGTGTCTGGGCAAACTTCATGGGCGTGGGACTTGTGGAGGCCGTGGACGACCTGCGCGTCACCAATCCCGCCAGCAACGAGAAACTGCTCTCCGCACTGGGCAAGCATCTCGCCGATCAACGTTTCGACCTGCGCGCTCTCATGCGCTTGATTCTTCAGTCGGAGACCTACCAGCGCTCTGGCGGGGCATTGGCGGGCAACGCGGACGACACGCGTTTCTACTCGCGCTACTACCCGCGGCGATTGATGGCTGAGGTGCTCCTCGACGCACTCTCCCAGGCGACCGGCGTGCCCACGGAGTTTTATACCGACCTGCGCAATGCCAACCGCGGTCGCGGTGACATGTATCCGGTTGGCTTCCGCGCGCTTCAACTGCCCGACTCGCAGATCGGCTCCTACTTCCTGAACACCTTTGGCCGCGCCAACCGCGAACAGACGTGCGAATGCGAGCGCACCGAGGAACCCAGCGTCGCGCAGGTGCTGCACATTGCCAACGGCGACACCATGAACGAGAAACTCGGCCACAAGGACAACGTGATCGGCAAACAACTGGCCGCAAAGATGCCTGCGGAACAGATGATTGAGGAGGCCTACCTCGGCACGCTGTCGCGACCGCCCACTGCGGCTGAGAAGGAAAAGATCCAGAATGTCCTCCAGCAAACCGATGCAAAGGAACACCGTGCAGTGTGGGAGGACGTCTATTGGGCGCTCCTGAGCAGCAAGGAGTTTTTGTTCAATCACTGAGGCTGAGTATGAACAAAGTCTCCAGAAATCGTATTCAGGGACTCCTTCACAACTTTCTTGGCACCTACACTAGCAGATACTCGGACTATGAGGGTTATTGGCTATTTGGTCACTTGGTTGATAGAGCGACACCGTTCCGTTTCGATTTGCTCAATTACGAGTTGGAGGATCGTGCGCTGGTTGAGAATTATGCTCATGAATTGGCAGTGCTTTCATTTCGAGATCAAGTAAGGAAAGCAAGAATTCCAGAGGGCTGGATATTGGAGGCTAGCACTACGATCTCAAGAAGCGCCGAGCCTGCTCTTGGAGAAGTTAATGGGATGCCCATTTCAGGCCATGAGTTGATCGTTCTCGCTTCTGCAAGCACAGCCGATGGGGAAAAGATTGAAAGCCAGGCGAAGCTATTTGTTGCCCCCCATAATTCACAGAACGAACTACGAAGCACGCGCCCTGCTGGCAAGACTATTGCGGACCTCCTTGCAGCAGTGCTGGTGTTTCTGCTCTCAAGCTTGTTCATTGCTCGCTCTGAAACCATCTCCTGTGACATAGCCATTTACGGCGGCACACCGGCGGGCATCGCCACAGCCATCGCGGCGGCGCGTGATGGTCGCACGGCGTTGTTGATCGAACCCACGGGGCGTATCGGCGGGCTTGTCACCAGTGGACTGTCCCACACGGATTTTCATTCCTTCGAAAGTCTGACCGGTGCGTTTCTGGATTTTTCGCGGCGCGTGGAGGCGCATTACGCCGCGGCTTACGGACAGGATTCGCAGCAGGTGAAGGACTCTTTTCGCGGCACCTTCGCGGAGCCCAAGGTCAACCTGCTGGTGTTCCAGCAATGGCTGGGTGAACACAACTCCATCTCGCTCAGACACGGACTCGAATTGGTGCGCGTGACCACGAAGGGACAGTCACCGGCCAGGCGGATTGAATCGGCCGCGTTTCAGGATGGGCGGGGCGAAACCACCACGGTGCGCGCCAGTGTGTTCATCGATGCCACGTATGAAGGTGATTTGATGGCAATGGCGGGCGTGCCCTGGCGCGTGGGGCGCGAGGGCAGGGACGAATACGGCGAATCACTGGCGCCCGATGCAGCCGACGGTCAACTGCAGGCCTACAATTTTCGTTTCATTGCCACCCGCGATCCGGCCAACCGTGTGATGCCGGTGGCGCCGCCGGGATATCGTCGCGAAGATTTTCTTGGCGTCCTGCCGGCATTGGAATCGGGCAGGATCAAGCGCGTGTTCGATTATCCGTCCGGATGCATCTTCAAGGCCCAGACACCGCCGCTGCCGAATGGCAAATACGACATCAACGACGTGTCGCGCGGTCTGATCCGGCTGTCGCTGCCGGGGAAAAACCTGGGCTGGCCGAACGGCAATCGTGCCACGCGCGAGGCCATTTTCGCCGAACATCTGCGCGACAACGCAGGCCTGCTTTATTTCCTCCAGAACGACACGTCAGTTCCGGCGAAGTTCCGCGACGAGGCGCGCGAATGGGGCTGGTGCCGGGATGAGTTTGTCGAGACCGGCCATCTGCCGCCGCAGCTTTATGTGCGCGAAGCCCGTCGCATGGTCGGCCTGCGGGTGTTCACCCAGAGGGACAGCGAACATGCGCCTGGTGATGCGCGTGCCGTGTTGCACACCGATGCGATCGCCATGGGCGATTATGGCAACAACTGCCATGGCACGGCGCGCGAAGGCACGCGTTATGACGGACGCCACACAGGCGAACTCTACAATCCCGTGCCGCCCTACCAGGTTCCCTACGGCACACTTGCGCCGCGCGACGTGATCAACCTGCTCGTGCCCGTGGCGGCATCGTCGTCGCACGTGGGCTTTTGTGCGCTGCGGCTGGAGCCCATCTGGATGTCGCTCGGCCAGGCCGCCGGTCATGCCGCCGCCATGGCCGTTGCAGCGAAGAAACCCGTTCAACAGATCGATGTTTCCCGGCTCCAGCGCCGTCTGCATGCGAACCGCTCCGCCACCATCTACGTGAGTGATGTCCTGCCCGGACATCCGGATTTCGCGGCTGTCCAGTGGTGGGGCACCCTGGGCGGCCTGCATGGATTGCAGCCCATGCCGGCAAAGCCCGGCCAGCGTGGGAAGAATCTTCATGGACAATATTATGAGGCCAACCCCGGCCATGAAGCAGAGCTGGGAAAACCTCTGGACGCAACCCTGGCCGGACGCTGGCTCAAACTGGCCGGACAACATTCATTGAAAACATCGCGTCTTCCCGTAGCCGATGGCCGCACCACCCGTGGTGATTTCATCCGCGCGGCTGCGCGTCAGGCGGGCATCATCCCATGACCTTGAAACCATTGTTCACACTGCTTGCGGCGCTGGCCATCGGCCGGGCCGTCGCGTTCGCAGCAGAGCCACCTGATTACACGGCGGTTCACGCCCTGTGGAAACAACACTGCCTGGACTGCCACAACGTCGCCGACGCCGAGAAGGGCCTGGTGATGGATTCCTATGAAGCATTGATGAAGGGCGGCGAGAGCGGCTCCTCCATCGTTCCGGGCAACAGTGCTGACAGCCTGCTGGTGAAATTTCTCGAAGGCCGTTCCGGCAAGACTGGGAAAAATCAGTTCATGCCGCCCGGTCGCGCCAAGAAGCTGGAACCGTCTGAAATTGCCCTCGTGCGGGCATGGATCGATGCCGGAGCGCAACCGCCGAAGGATGCACTGCCGATGATCACGGAGTTGAACGTCCCTGCCATCGCGCCGCGTGTAGCGCCCCGCCGTTCCATCAAGGCACTGGTCCATACCCCGGCAGGGGAGCTGATCGCCGTGGCACGCTATGGCGAGGTGGAACTGCGGTCCTCCCGCGATGGCGCGCTGCTTCGTGTGCTCACCGGGCATCGCGGCAGCGTGAACGCGCTGGCCTTTTCAATGGATGGCAGCCGGCTTTTCGCCAGCGGCGGACTGGCCGGCCTGGCTGGCGAAGTCCGCGAATGGAACACGCTCACGGGCGAACTCGTGCGCAGTTTCGATGCGCACCGCGACGCAATCTATGCGCTTGCGCTTTCGCCCGATGGCAGGACTCTGGCCACCGGCAGTTATGACCAGAAGATCTTTCTCTGGAATGCAAAGGACGGCACTGCGCTGCGCACGCTTCACGGTCACAACGGCTGCGTATTCGACCTGGCATTCCGTCCAGATGGAAGAATCCTCGCCAGTGCCAGCGCCGACCGCACGGTGAAACTCTGGGACACCGCCACCGGCGGGCGACTCGACACGCTCACACAGCCGCTCAAGGAACTGTATGCGGTGGCCTTCAGCCCCGATGGCAAGCGACTGGCAGCAGGGGGTGTGGACAACCGCATCCGTGTCTGGCAGATCAGCACCGAAGCGCGGGAGACCACCAATCCGCTCCTTTATTCAAGGTTTGGCCACGAAGGCGCCATACTCAAGCTGGCCTTTTCTCCTGATGGCAAAGTGCTCGCATCCTCCGCGGACGACCGGACGCTGAAGCTGTGGGGTTTTCAGGACATGAAGGAGCGCCTGCTTCTGGAAAGACAGCCCGACTGGGCTCCTGGCATGGCGTTCGGTGAAAAAGGCCGGACATTGGCCGTGGGCCGGCTTGATGGAACCGTCACCATCTATGAAACAAAGAGCGGCCATGCGATCGTGACACATCAGGCTCCAGAGAAAATGGCCGCCAGCACAAAGTGAAAAGAACTGGAGCAACCCACATGAGAACGAACATTTTCCTTCGAATGGAACAGGCTCTCAGCCGGGACGATGCAGACAAGAAAGCCCGGGTGTCCCGCGAGGCAGGCGTAGGGCGCGCAGTGGCCATGGTATCCCTTGCTGTGCGGCAAGCATCGTCTGGCGCGAGCACATCTGGGGGCAGTTTCAAAGCCTCCTTCGTTTTCTTCGCGGGACTCAGCCAGTTTCTGACTGCATGGTTCCGGCCAAGGCTGGCGCTGGTGACCGGACTGGTGCTGATCGGCGGAGTCGCTGAAGCGCAGGAGAATAAGACGAAGATCGCTCCAGCCCCTGTCAAACCGGAGATCACACGCATCGAACCACGCGGCTTCCAGCGGGGTGAAACGATCAAACTCAAGGTGACCGGCAAGGGTTTGGATCAGGTCGCAGAACTCAAGCTTCACCATCCGAAGCTCACCGGACGGATGCTGGAGGAACCGGCCGCCAAGGCCACGGAAGCGTGGATTGAACTGGGCGCATCTGCCGACATGCCGCGCGGTGCAACGGAGATTTCCCTCGCAGGCAAGGCGGGCGAAAGCGCGCGGATCAGGGTGTTCGTTGATGACCTGCCGCAAGTCCATGAGGCGGACTCCGGCGTTGCCCATGGAGTGGAAAGGCTTCCTGTGAGTTTCTGGGGAGTGCTGGAAACCAGAGGTGATGTGGATGAAATCGCATTCGCCGCCAGGGCAGGACAGACCATCGTGTTCGATCTCCAGGCGCGTGCGCTGGGGTCGAAGGCGACAGGGGCGATGCTGACTTTGCTGGATGAGCGCGGCCGCGTGCTGGCGAGCAACACGGGATTTGATGAGACAGGCGATCCGTTGATCGCGCACCGGTTCGAACGGACGGGACGCTACGTCATCCGGGTCAGCGACCTGCTGTTGACTGCGTCGCCAGACCACTTTTACCGGCTGTCCATCGGCGAGTTTCCGCAGGTGACGGGTGTGTTCCCTTTGACGGTGCAGGCCGGGCGTGAGGCTGCGATCGGACTTGTCGGATACAACCTGCGACGCGGGGCGGCGGTGATGGTGCGGGCTGAGAAGACGGGTGATGTGGCCGTTCCTTTGGATGCAGTGGAACATCGCTCAAGACAGGCGTTCAAGGTGCTGGCGACCGAGGGCGAGGAACGCGTGGAACAGGAGCCCAACGACACGCCCGGCCAGGCGGGCAGACTGCCGGTGCCGGGTGCTGTGAACGGCCGGTTGCTTGCTGCATCCAAAGGCGCGGCCCCGGATGTCGATCTGTATCGTTTTCAGGCCGGGGCCGGCCAGTCATTGGTGCTTGAGACCCTCGCGGCGCGACGGGGTTCACCGGCGGACACGCGCATCGAGGTGCTGCACGAAGACGGGCGTCCCGTGGAGCGTCTGCTGTTGCAGGCGGTGCGGGATTCAGCGGTCACGTTCAGGCCGATTGATTCAGTGACGGTGGATGTGCGCGTGGACAACTGGGAGGAGATGGACCTGAACGAGTTTCTCTACATGCAGGGCGAGGTGTGCAAGATCACGCGGATGCCGCGCGGACCTGACAGCGGGTTGAACTTCTTCGGCAACCAAGGCAAACGGCGGACGTGGTTCGACACGACGGCCACGGCACACGCCAACGAGGAGCCGGTTTATGTGGTGCGCCCACATCCGCTGGGCACGCGCCTCGTGCCGAATGGTCTTCCGGTGTTCACGCTGCATTATGTCAATGACGACGATGGCGAACGCGAACTGGGAAGCGATTCACGACTGATGTTCACCGCGCCAGCAGACGGCGAGTATCTGGTCCGTGTGAGCGACTCGAAGGGTTTCAGTGGGGAATTGTTCGCCTACCGTCTGTCGGTGCGCGAGGCCAGTCCGGACTTTCAGGTCACACTGGCAGGCACCAGTCCAAAGGTCGTTCCGGGCAACGGCACGGGGTTCTTCTTCCGCGTGGATCGAATCGACGGCTTCGACGGCGAGGTGCGGATGGATGTATCAGGCGCGCCCGCAGGTTTTGGCATCACCACACCCATTGTGATTCAACGGGATCAATTGGAGGCAGACGGCACGATCTACGCGCAACCGGATGCGAAAGCGCCGGCCCCGGAGCAGGTCAGGTCCATTCAAATCACCGCCACGGCGATGATCAACGGACGCAAGGTGGTGAAACAGGTGGAAGGATTCAAGGGCCTCACGCTGGCACCCGCGCCGAAGATTTTCGTGAAACTGGAGCCGGATGGCATTCCTTCCGTGGCCACGACAAACCTGCTCGTCTCCCATCCACCGCGCGAGATCACCATCGTTCCCGGAGAGACGGTGGCGGCCTGGATCCGGGTTGAACGCAGCGGCGACACGAACCTGGTGAACATGGACGTCGATAACCTTCCGCATGGCGTCATCGTGGACAACATCGGCCTCAACGGTGTGCAGGTGCGGGCCGGTGAGGACGAGCGGGAAATCTTCCTCAACGCAAGGCCATGGGTGGAGGAGCAGGACCGCCTCATCCATGCCGTCGTGGGATCAGCGAGGGCGGCAGATGGCAGCGCGGGCAAACAAACCTCCTTCCCGGTGCTTCTGAAAGTGCGGAAGCCAGCGTCTGCATCCACCGTCAGCAGGCGCTGAAAGCTTCCCGGGGGAAGTGTGTGCAGCCCGGGTGGAAGGCTCACGCCACCTTCACCTTGACCTTGTGGCCCTTGATGAACGCGCGGTTCAGCTTGGCCACGATGCCTTTCACATGCTCGTTGTTGACGTCCACAAACAGGTGATGCTCCCGGATGTCCACGGCGCCGACCACCTTGCCCGGCAGTCCCGTTTCCCCGGCCACGGCGTTCACAATATCGATGGGCTTGATGTCCTTGCTCTGGCCGATGTTCATCCAGAGGCGGGTTTGATGGGCGGGTGTAGCACGGCTGGCCTTGGGTTTCGCTTCCGGTGGAGGCAGGTTTGACCTTGGGGCGCGCGGGAGGCTCCGGGTTCTTGATGGATGCCAGTATTTCGTCGTCGGAATAGGTCTGCACCACGGGTTTGTCGGCTGAAGGGGCAGCCGGCCTGGGTGGTTCCACCGGGGCAGGCGGCCGCGATACCGGCGCTGGAGCAGGCGCAACAGGCGCAGGCTTGGGGGCGACGTCCGTCTTCGGGGCGGGAGCGGGGACTGCTCGGGCCGCCGGGGGCACGGGGGCTGGCGGCGTCACACGATCCTCCGCAACCGTACGGCGGTCTTCCTTCGGAGCCGGACGGTCCGTCCGTGCCGGGCGGCCGGCGCTGTCGGAACGAACAGGCTGTTTGGGCGCGGATTCAGCGCCCTGGCCCTGCAACAGGGCAAGGCAGGCGGACGCAAGGTCTGTGGATGAAAAACCCTCCTCCAGCAACTGCTCCACGATGTGATCCTGGCGGCGGTGTTCACCGCTCCGGAGCAGTGCCCGCACCTTGTCCACGAAAACATTCTCGCGCGCCTCCTCCACCTCCTCGCGGCTGGGCACGCGCCCCCGGTGAACCCGCATGTTGGTGTAACGCTCGATGTTGCGAATCTGGAAAACCTCGCGTCCGGACACGAACGAGATGGCGCGGCCGCTGCGCCCGGCCCGGCCCGTGCGACCGATGCGATGCACGTAATCTTCCACGTCGTAGGGCAGGTCGTAATTGAACACGACCTCCACATCGTCCACGTCGATGCCACGCGCAGCCACGTCCGTGGCCACGAGAAACTCCAGCCCGGACTTGCGGAACTTCTGCATCACACGGTCGCGCATGGCCTGGCTCATGTCTCCATGGAGCCGGTCCGCCATGTAACCCTGCGCCTCCAGATGATCCACCAGATCGTCCACCATGCGTTTGGTGTTGCAGAAAATGATGCCCAGTTTGATGTCGTGGATGTCGATCAGGCGGGTGAGCAACTCGATTTTGAACCGGCGGTCCACCTCATAATAAACCTGCTCCACCGTGGGCACCGTGACGGAAATCTACGACTACCTTCGTCTCTTGTACGCCCGCGCGGGCACGCCGCGTTGC
>CAYQCZ010000028.1:0-16561 GCA_964415955.1 uncultured Verrucomicrobiota bacterium
TCATCGGAAATCTTGTCGCTGAACTCCGAATAATCGACCTTGTAGTCATTCCAGCCAATGCGCTGCTTGGGCATGCCGGTGGTGCCGCCGGTCTCGAAGATGTTGAAGGGTTTCCCCTTGAACGCCGCGGGCACCCACACTTCGGGCTGCAGGTCGCGCAGCCATTCATCCTGGAAGTGGGGGAATTTCGCGATGATGTCGGCAAACGATTTGATCTCCTTGCGCGGGTCGAAATTCTTGGAAGCCCATTCCAGCCAGAATGGCGAGCCTGTTTCCGGGCTGAAATGCCAGTTCACGATCTCGAGCGTGTGCTGGTCGAGCTTAGCCTGGACTTCCTTGATTTCGGCGTCAGTGGGGGCGGTTATGGCCATGGGTGTTTGTGTGGTTGGAGCTTGTATGCTGGCGTGCGCAAGCAACCGTCAGCGGCAACGAAATTAGTGCCGGCCGACCGGTTTGCAAGTGTCCTTACTTCTTGATTTCGACTTTCGGCGTGTCCTTGCCGGCGGCGGAGCGCGCCTCGTCATAAAAGGCGTAGAGATGGGTGTTGGACGCCACATAGATGACGCCGTTGGCCACGATGGGAGTGGAGTAGATCGGGGACTGGAGGTTCACCTCGCTGAGCACCTTCTTTTCCTTGGAAGCGGCCATGATGACGAAGTCGCCGTCCTCATCCCCAAGGTAAAGTTTTCCGTCCGCCACGAAGGTTGATCCCCACATGTGCGCCTTCATGTCGTGCGTCCAATACAGTTTCCCTGTCTCGGCGTCGAGACAGTGGACGAAACCGGAAAAATCCCCAACGAACAAAAGACCGGTCTCGGGATCGATGGACACCGTTGAAATGCTCCGGTGGATGCCTTTGTAGGACCAGATGACCCCCGACTGGGTGATGTCACCCGTCTTGGTGGCGTCCAGGCATACAAGATGGCCCACACCTTCGCCGTGCTCCGGATCCTGGCCCGTGGCGACATAGACGCGGTTCTTATAAAACACGGGCGTGGAATTGATTTCGCTCGGCCCCTGGGCGTCGGGATACTTGATGGGTTTGCCATCCTTCACTTTGTATTCGGGCGGATTGGCGTCGTATTTCCAAACCACCTTCAGAAGATCGATATCGTCCTCCTTGACGGGCTTTGTGTCGAAGGCGTAGCACCAGCCGTCGCCGCCGCCGTAAAACACGAGCGGCTTGCCATTCACGACACCCGTGGACGGGGAACTCCACTGTCCGTGATAGATGCGCGGCCCAATTCCTGCGTCGTCCTCTCCGAGGAGCTTTCCGGTCTTTTTGTCCAGCGCAACGAGGCTTGGCGTCAGGGGCGATGGGATGTTGGAGTGCGTCCAGTCCTGGCCGTTCGATGTGCAGGCGAAGATCGTGTCGCCCACGATCAACACGGAACCATTGGAGGCGTTGTGCGGGAAGGAACCCAGCTCGTCCATCATGTCATACACCCAGATGATGTCGGCACTTTTGGCGTCCGGTTCGATGGGGGCCAGCGGCTTGCCGTCTGCGTCCACCATGTCCTTCACGACATACCTGGCCTCGTCCTTGAAAGGGCCGTCATTGCCGTTGGCCATGCCTTCCACGTCCAGACACATGATCTCGCAGCGGCTGGTGGTGATGTAAACGCGGTTGCCCTCCACGGTGGGCGATGAGAGCAGGCCGAGGTTTTCCCAGTCATTGACCTTGCCCGCCTTGAGCTTGGGTATGACCAACTGCCATAGCAGTTCGCCGGTCTTTTCATCGAAGCACATCAGGATGGAACGATCGCCCTGATGACGCGGATCGCGCGGGTTGTCGTTGTTGGTTCCGACAAACACCTTGCCATTGGAAACTGTCGTGTTGCCGTAGGCTTGAGAACCGAGCTTCGCCACCCATTTCACATTCTTGGTGGTGGCCATGTCGATTTCCTCGGTGCCCTTCTTGAACTTTCCGGGCTCCACGCGGTCGGGCAGGCCTTTTGCCGGTGAATACATGTTGCGGTGCGGCGTGCCGCCCCACTGGGGCCAGTCCTGCGACTGGACCGGGAGTGCGAGCGCGCAGGCGGCCAGGGCTGCCAGTGCGGCGGATGGATTGATGCGTGTGTGTTTCATGTTGTTGAGAGATGCAATCTGAACGGCGGCGGACGGTTACTTGTTCAGCGTGACCTTCACATTGTCGATGTGACAGGGGATGTCCTGCGGTGCAAACCCGTAGAGGCCCGGTGAACCTTCCTTGTGGACGTGCTTGTGCGGCACTTCCAACGTCCAGCCTTCGGGTTCAGCTTCGCCCCGCTTCCATGCCTTGGCGCGCACGACCCCGGAACCGTCCGGCTGGGTGTCCACCCGCGCCTTGAGGTGATACCATGTCTTCGCGGAGATCGTGAAGTTTGATGGATCCGTGGCGGCAGGGACGCGCAGACGGTCGAGGTTCGAGCTGATTTCCAGCTTGTTGTCGTTGCCCTTGAGGACCACCAGGTAGCGCTGGCAGATGAGGCCCACCTCGGATTTTTTGCGCCGGTCGCCCTCGGTCATCACATCCGCTTCAATGGTATAGTTCTTCATGTCCGGCGGGCCGAAGAACACCGTGCCTCGCTGGAAAAATTTGTTGTCGATGGTCTTGCTCAGCACCTTGCTGCCGTCCTTCTCGGTGACCTCGAATTTGAACCGCGCACCAATCCACGGCAGCGGCGGGTAGGCGAACTGCATGTCCGGCTGCGGATGATCGGCCGGGTGTTTCTCAGCGAGGGCCACGTTCTCAAAATCAGCCGTCATCACATCGGTCAGGACACGCCCCCGGATGTATCCCTTGAGGCTGCCAAGCGTCGCCTCGTAAGCGCCAGCCGAGGGGGTTGGGGCGTTGTCGGCAACGAGCTGCCCCTTGCTGTTGAAGGTTCCCTTCATGCTGGCCCTCACCCTGGCGGTGGGCGGGATGTAGCCAGCCCATTTGATCAGGGACACATCCTTGACCTCCTCCACGGTGAAACCGTTGGCATCCAGCTTGCGGACGCGGAAATTCGCCGTCTGCCCCGGTGTCAGGAGCACTTCGGAGGGAATGATCTGCAATTGGGTGGCCGGTCCGGGGGTTGGCCATTGGGTTGCGGTGGCCGCCTTGGGCAGACCGGCGTTGTTGCCTGGCTTGCCCCAGCAGTAAATCTGCTTCGTGGTTTGCAGATACACCTTGCCGTTGTAGGCCACGGGCGTGCCGAAACAACGCCCGTCCACGGTGACATGCTGGAGGATTTCACCCCGGGTGTCCCCGGGCTTGATGATGTAGAGCGCGCCCTTGGTGCCTGCCTCGGATTCGCCCTCCTTCTTGCTGGCAGGATCATCCAGCATGGGCACATACAACTTCCCATCCGCGTAGAAGGGGCAGGAGTTGCGTTGTTCGATGCCCAGCTTGAGCGACCATGCGATCTTGCCCGTCTTGATGTCCACTGCGTGCAGGTCGCCCTTTTCAGCCACCACATAGATGCGGTCGCCCACGAGAATGGGCGAGCTGGTGGAGGTGGAGATGTCGAGACTCCAGAGTTCCACCTGGGCACGCTCCACGACGGCGGGACCACTTTCACCGGGCTTCACCTTGGGCACGGAAAAGCAAACCATCTGCCCCGGTTCGTAGGGCGTGCCATAAATGGCCACCACGCGCTCATTCTTCCACACAATCACGGATGCATTGATGCCGGCCTTGCCCAGCGGCACACGCCAGAGCGGATCACCGGTGCGGGCGTTGGCACATACCACGCTGCCATCGCCGGTGGTGGCATAAAACACGCGCTTGCCATCCAGCCAGCCTAGATAAGGGTAGGAAAAGGAGCTGTCCTTGGGGCGATCCGCCGGCGATGAGGTCCAGACGAGTTCACCGGTCCTCTTGTCGAAGGCGTAAAAGCGGTCCCCTCCGGGACCGTTGGCACCCCAGTTCGCCGTGATGCCCCGTGTGATGACGAGGTCGCCATCAATGACCGGTGTGGCAGTCCGCCCGTTGGGGAAGGTCAGCCTGCCATAGAGTTCCATCATGGGAATCTGCCAGAGTTCCTTGCCGTCCGGGGTGAAGGCGGTGAGCAGGCCCTGCGTGCCCTGGGTGTAGATGTTGCCAGTCTCCGGGTCCACCGCCGGACTGGACGTGGCATAGCGGTTGTAGATGATGTCGCTCAGGTAATCACTGTAAAACCGCTGCCAGAGCTTCCTGCCGGATTCCGCATCATAGCATGCCACGCCCTCCTGCAGGTCCGCGCCATCACCGACAAAACCCATGATGTAAAGACGCCCGTTGGCAATGACGGGAGTCGATGCCCCCTGAAACTCCGCCGTCCACAATGGCTTGCCGGCGTCCACCGAGGCGGGCAGGCCGGTCTCGTCCGACGTGCCGTTTTGATGCGGCCCGCGCCACGCGAGCCAGCCGGTCACGTCACCATGGAGCGTCTGGAGGCAGAGAAAGGCGGCTGCGAAAAAGCGGAGGATGCAGTTAGATTTCATATTTCGAATGATCCCGGTCCGGCAACGATGACGGCGCGAACGCCACGGCGACAGGATGTGTCTGTGCAATGTGCGGGCCAATAAAGCAAACGCAGGGAAGGATTGCAAAGGAATAATACTTATACGTATGATTTCGGCGACGCACAATCTGACTCATGGCAACCAAGAGGAATTCACCCCCGCGCACACTGCCTCTGGATTCCCCGGACCGTCGCCGCCTGCCGGTTCTGTTGCGGCGCGCATGGTATGGGCTCAACCAGGCCTTCCGGCGGCGCATCGCCCACACCGGCGCCACGCCGGACCAGTTCACCGCCATGCGATGCCTCATGGAATCCGATCCTTCGGGCATCTCACAGAGAGAACTTACCGGCCTGATGAGCAGCGATCCCAACACCATCGCGTCGCTTCTCGACCGCATGCGCAAGGCGGGCTGGATCGAACGCCGTCAGCACGAACGCGACCGCAGGGCGTATCGCATCCGCCTCAAACCAGCGGGTGAGCGCAAATATGAGGAATTGCGGGCCATAGCCGTGACGCTTCAGTCCGAGGTGCTTGCGCCGTTGCCTGAAGAGGCGCGTGAAGCATTTTTGACGCATCTGGACGCCGTGGCGTGCGCCTGCCGCGAAGCAGCCGGGAACTCGGGCAAGGCCAGGTGATGGGTCTCCGTCGAAACGCAGCCATGCCTTGAGTGTCGGGGTTGACGCGCCAATCTGTCACTTGGAATTCCGTCGGTAAAGGCGCTCCAATTCCAGCACGATGCAGTGCTTCAGTTCACCTCTTTGCTGCGCGTGATCGTTGCCTTGCGTGGACCGCCGGAGAATTGCGGATGGTGCGCCCGGCAGGATTTGAACCTGCAACCTTCTGATCCGAAGTTAGCTTTGCATTTTTGGGCCTCACGTGCCCTCATGCAGAATCATCATTAACCACAGGCTTTTCGTGTGGGGGCGGACTCCTGCTTACAACCGGCTGGATGTTGCCTAAAGAGCTTGTTCAATCTCAGTTTCCTCACCATTACCGGAATGCCACACGAACGAGTTTCTCAAAAAGGAAACCTCATACCGAGGCGGGCCAAGCCGAAGTACTTCGTCCGACCCGGCACGACCATGCGAATGTCCGTGAACAGGCCTACGTTTGAATTGAATCGATACTCCACCCCACCGCCGGCTTGAACGAAGCCCGTTCTTGCCTGGTCGAACTGATAACCTCCACCACCCAACGCGTAGGGTGCCAGCCCGGATTCCCCCAACGGAAAACGCAAAAGGAGATTGGCCGAAGCGCTGTCCACTAAGGATCCGCTGAGGTTTTCAGAATAGCCATCGACTCCGACGCCAAAGTTCCGGGTGATATAATAGCTGACACCGGCACCCGCACCCAGGCGCCCGTTGTGCCTGATTCGCGAACCCGACAGATGGTCAATCGTGTACTTTCCGATTGAACCGGTTCCAAACACGTCAAAGGATAATTCATTGGACCGGTAAAGTTCATCTCCGCTGTCGCCCGCAATTGCAGTTGCCGCGGCCAGTATCAGGATGGTTCCTCCAAGAAGTATGGTTTGTTTCATGTATAGTTTTGTGATGTTGGGTTTATTCGACGACCACATGCTACGGCTTGGCCTCATCCTGAACAGTGGGGGAAGTCCCCCATGGTGAACGCTGACCAGTTCCAGATGTTGTTACTGGATCGATCCGACCGGGATATGTGCGTGGGATTTGCTTCGGTTGAGCTTGCGGAGACCCCTACGGAGCGGAGTCGGCTTCGTTATTTACGAGATAGTATATTTTCTCGCCATGGACGGCCTGAAGGCAGTTGCCGCGCAGGCCCCGCGATGCTCGGCCATTTCGAGCATCAGGCCGAAACCGTCCAGGTGGGCTGCGGCCCCGGGAGGCTCTTCAGTTCAGGATTTGCGACCTTTTGATCACCGACCATATGATGCCCGGAATCACGGGCGTTGAACTGGTCAAGCGGGTGCGGTCCGCGCAGATGCCACTCCCGGTCATCTTGGCGTCCGGAATCCTGCTTGAAGAGGAACTGGGAAACGCCCGACTCCAGCCGGTTATCACACTCGCAACGCCTTTCTCGGGCGGCGATTGATTGAGAACCGTGCCCCAAGTCCTGGCAAAGCCGGACAGACACCTGCCGGCTGGATGAAAACACAAGAGAGCACCAGACCTGGAACCATCACGATGATCAACAAATAGCGCGCCCCACTCCAGACGGGCACCTTCTGGCCGGGCGCGCTGTGCCTGCCCGCCCAGGGAGGCACGCCCAGAGCCCAGTTCGATGGCGTGTTTTATGATTTTGGCAGCACTGCCCGGGTCGATCCAGCAAGCAGGGTGTTCCAGCTTAATAAGATAGCGACGGCATCTTTGAAGTCGAACCGCACAAGCCCTCCTGTGGCTGCATGTCATTTCATGCCGCCCTCTTGCTTCGGGTGAACCCCCAATGGCGCACTCGCCATCCTTTGGGTTAGTCTTTGATTTCTTATGACAAAAAGCAGATATCCGGAACCCGGTCTATGGAAAGGCCATCCATGTCGCTGATATCCCTCGTTATCACCTTGATCATCGTCGGTGTGTTGCTCTGGCTGGTGAACACCTACATCCCGATGGACGCTAAAATCAAACAGATCATCAACGTCGTCGTGGTCATTGCGGTTGTCCTGTGGCTGCTGTCTGCCTTCGGCGTCCTCGGACGTGCCGGGGACATCCGGGTTCCGCAGGTCCGGTAAAGGTGCTCGTCGCCCCTGTCACCAGACCGTCCTGCTGCATTGGGGAAACAGATGCCTGCACGGCAGGGCCTGGAAGAAACCTCTGATTTGCTGATCATGGCACTGAGCCTCCCATGTTTCGCCTGCGGGCCTGCTGCTGGCCAGGCGCCAGGGGATTTCCCCTGGACACTTTTTCCGGGGAAACCGGTGCGCAGCACTCGGCGTTACCATTCAGGGTTCACCGGAGGATAGTTCGGCCGGCGGGTGCGCCGTGTGAACGCCGACAGGATGGTTTGAGTGAATAGACGGCCAGATTTGACCTGCAGTAATACCCCCAGCAGCATGTTTTCAGTTTATCCATGATTGGGAATGCATCCCTTCTCGTAACATCCCGGAAACCGACACGGCCAAACAGACACAACCATAATGTCTGCCAAAGCGGCCAAAACAGCGTGCCCCGTGGCCAACCCCTGCATTCGGCCGGGGTCAAACGTCGCAGTTCTGGTGGTTGCCATGATCCTTACGAAACAAGGACAAATGGACTGGTTCATCTGGTTCGTTTTTTGGGCCCCGCCGGGTGGATGGCTTTAGGACGGAAAACAGCCCTCGCGAACGAGCCCGCCCGAAACCCATTTGGGCCGTCCCACAGTTCAAGCTGACCGCGCTCACCCTCAACATAATCACCCCGGTTCACCAGCTCATCGGATTCCAAGCGCCGGCTGTTCTTTGGGATCAGGAGTCCGCCTGCGTGGTGATCCGGCGGCAGAACTTCGGGCGGCTCATCTTGAAGGAGTTCCGCTTTCAGCTTCGTTGTGTGATCCGCCTCTGATTCGTTTGACCTGCATTTCAACACGGGGGCCTCCGGTGGGAGTTGCGGGGAGGCACCGGCACCTGGAGGAGACACGAGGGCTTCACGAGCACCTTCTCGTTCGAGCCTTGCGCGATCGGCTGAATCCTGAGACGGGGCCATGTCCTTCTCTTCCGACAAGCTGCCATTTGCCAGTTCGCGCACGGACTCTGCGCTGGAATCAGAGGCCAATGGCCTGGTTGGCACCATGGCGTTTGGTGGCAAACGGTGCCGCACCTCCATCCACGACCGGTGCGACTCCAATGTTCAAGCCCGTCGGGGTTTCACCAACAGCAGAACAATCCCGCCAACGAGCGCGAAGGCGCCAACCACCGGCGGGACAAAGTGCCTGTCAGTGGTCTGAATGTGCATGCCGAGGAAGTTGATCGTTTTGCCAGGCGTGGTGAATGAGATGCCCGAGTAGGCGAGCACCACGATGCCCAGGGTCACGAGAATTACGGCAATGATGGTTTTTGCGTTCATATGAAATGTGCGGTTTACCGTTCAGCGGCCGTTCTTTTCATACATGTCGAAGAAGATGCGTGAGGGAACCCGGTCCCCTGCCTCCATGAAGGCACTGGGTGTGAAAACCTTCTTCTGTTTGTAAAGCCCGGCTGAATCTGCTGGCGGAAATGCGGTGAACATGACCGAAGGCGAATCACCCCAGCTTCCGGCGAAATCCCCCTTCCCATTGGGCACGACCGTGTAGCTGGTGGGCGTGTTGCCCAGGTCCTCGCCGTTGACCTCAACGCGCATGCCTGACGGATCGGATTCAATGCTGATGGTTTTGCTCGCCAGCTTGTTGGTGCTGACACAGCCAGCGAGGAGGGTTGGCAGCGCCAGAGCGGCGATGAGAGTGATGAGGGCGAAAGGCCGGTGCGGACCTTCCGGTGCTGCAAATGTTGTTTTCATGTGGTTTTGGGGAAGTTGACAATCTCTTTGTCGGGATGTGTTTGGTTGGAGGGTTGATAAAGGGCTGAGGTGTGCCTGGTTTGATTGGCGGATCACCCGCGATTGCGCCCAGAAATGAGGTTGAGGAGGATCAAGACGACCGCAACGACCAGCAGAAGGTGAATAAACCCGCCCAGCGTGTAACTGCTTACCAGCCCCAACGCCCACAAAACGAGGAGTATTACTGCAAGAGTCCAGAACATATGTTTCCTTTCAGTTTGTTTGGGAACCACCGCCGACTGGCGCGCCGGCGCCAGTCGGCAGAGATTCATGAGTTCAAGCGGCCCTGGCCAGATCAGGCTCTTTCAGCATGACCTTGACGCCGTTGATGGGCTTGGTCACCGCTTTGCGGACTGTTTCCACCGCGGTCGAGCCCACTTTGCCGGCCGCTTTCAAGGCACCATTGGCCGCTGCCACGGCGGCGTCCTCGGTGCTGATACCCATTTCTTTGGCGCCTTCGATGGCCCCGGCGACCAGTCCGGTGGTCGCGGCTTCGAGGTCGCCGCCCACCTCGGCCGTGTCCCGGATGGCAGCATGGGCGGTGTGGTTGAGGGTATCCAAAGCTGCCGTGCCCTTTTCCTTGGTGCCGCGCAGCACTCCGAGCATGATCCCTTTCGCAGCTTTTGTCAGGTCAGCGCCCACATGCGCTACACCTCGGATCGCACCGCGCACCACTTCTGCGACGACATCGGTCACGGACGTGCCCACCTGGCCCGCACCTTTGATCGTTGTGGCAAGCACTTTGGTGACGGTATCCACCGTTGCCTGGAAGATGTCTCCCGTGCCTTTGATGGCAGCAACCGTTTTGTCTTTTACCGTCTCAATTATTCCCGAATGTGTTGTCTTCATGTTGGTTTCCTTTCGTGGAGGTTTGTTTTTGGATCGAGATGGCTGGCGCGCTGTCACACCAGCCAAATGTGATCCGGTGGTTTGGTTAGTTGGATGCGGCTGTGACCTCGATGGTCATGTTGTTGGTGACGCTGATCACGCCGTGGATGTCCTTGATCAACTTGGTCACCAGACTTTTCTCGGCCTCGTTCTTGGCGACACCGCTTACCGTCACAATACCTGCGAGTGTCGAAACCTTGGTCCGCAATGCGCCGGTGGAGCGACGGGACAGAAGGGTCATCTTCACCTGGGCGGTGGTGGATGCGTCATCAATCTTTTCGCCCGCCGTTTGATCCGGCTCGGCCGGCTTTCCGGCAACGGTCATCTCGTTCTTGACGTCCTTGACGTAGTCCACATCCCGTGCGTATTCGGCGGTCAGCTTTTTCTGCACCAGGCTGGAGGCTTCGCCGCTCAAGGTGACGATTCCGTCCTTCACGTTGACGTCAGTCTTGGCAGCTCTCACGTTGCGATGAAACAGGAGCGCCGTCCTTACTTTCAGGCCGATCCACATGTCAGAATGTTCAGCGGGGGTTTCACCAGTGATTTTCAACTGATTATCCACACTCTTGACGCCGGGAAGGCTCTCCACGGTGTCCTGTGCAAGGGACTTGTGAGACGCTTCGGAAACGGTCCCCGTCAAGGTGACAGCACCATTCTTGGACTCGGTTTTGATCGAATCGTCTTTGAGATGGGTTTTGAAGACATAGGACTTGGCAGCGGATGACTCGATGCGGTCATCCGTGTCGGAAGCGCGCACGGAGGTGCCGGTGATCAGGGATGCACCTGTCGTTGCCATCAGCATGGGTGCGTGGTTGGGTTTCATATTATTCTGTATTTGGTATTGGTGTTGGTGGTTCTCCCACCGGAGTCACGCTAGGCCAGGCACCTGTTCTTAACGAGGTGGGGGTGTCCCCCACGGGACTTGCCAGCCGGATGTTCTTCTTGCGAAGCACCTTGGCCGGTGAAAGGCCCGGAAACTTCACGAAGTGATTTGTCCTGCCGATGTTCAGCATGTCGCGAGTCGTCTGAATTCTTGAATCTCACCTCGCCGAACCCCTTGATGGAAATGCTCCCTGCGGCCTCTTTGGAGGTGCTGGCATCGGGCGCAACGCCGGAGGATTCGTGTGGTTTACATGCTTGCGCAACAGCCAGGTCTTTTGCATGGCTTCCACCAACCGTTCAATTTCACGCATGGATGTCTGCGTTTGCTGGACCAGGCCGGGCAGGTCCCTGGCTTCGTCAGCTGCGGCGGCGGTGATCGCGGGCAGGTGCTCCGCACCCGCCTGGATGTTCTTTACGGCAATGCTCAGATTCGTCACCACCACTTGCAGTCCGCTCATCGCGTCGCTGGCTTGCGCCAGGAGTTTCTGTGTTTCATCCGCCACGGCAGTTTCTGTGAGCAGTTTGCCAATGGTGCCTTTACCCTGCTCCACACCCGCGGCCATGTGGTCCAGGCGGACGAGGAGTTTCTGCGCTTCATCCGTGAGGGCGGTGTCGGTGAAAAGCCTGCCAATCGTGCCTTTGCCTCCCTCGACGCCGGTGGTCAGGCTCTCCAGCCTGAGTGTAAGCTGGTCCAGGTGCTTCCGTGTTTCGCCCAGATCCGCACCCAGCTGGGTCCACGTGGCAAGGCCCTCACTGGTGCTTTTCAGCACCAGCAGGGCCTCGTGGCGGATTTCTTCCACAGCGGCCTCCAGCGTGCTTTGGAACTGCTCGTTGCAAATGATCGAGGCCCCTTTCTCCGGCAGGGGCGCACCCCTGCCCCGGGTGATCTCAAAATACGAATCGCCCGCGACGCCGAATTTCTTCTTTACGACGGCTGAGGAATCCGTGCGCACGAACCTGAAGAAGTCACGGCGGATGTTTGCCTCAGCTTCCATGCGCCCTTCTGCGTCAACGATGACATCGGAAATGGTTCCCACCATCATGCCCAGGAAATACACTTCCGATCCTTGGTGGATGCCGGCCGCGCCGCCCTCGGGCAACACGATCCGCAGAGTGACCCGGCTCTTGAACCAGCGCTGGCTGTGACCGGTCCACAAAACGGCAACGACCAGGATGGCGACCACGATCAAAACGAACGTGCCTGTTATTTCGTTCACCCGGCGAAACCTGAAGGGCTCACTCCTGCCCCGGTCATCTCTTCCCTCTGTTTCAGGAATGGCGGCCATGATCACAGGTAGGTCAGCAATGACACTGTTGCGGAGATGACAAACAGTCCGGCAACGCAACGGGTGAGCGCCCGTTGTGTGACCTCGGGAATCTTCGTGACGGACTGGCCCACGCTCAATCCGCCGATGCAACAGGAAGCACTTGCGAACAGCGCGGGCAAGATGCCCTTTGCAAGGACGTTAAATACATCCTTTGGCTGCATTGCGGCTGAGACAGTATCCACAAACAACAACAAGTCGCGGCTGCCCCGCCCCATCCAGATTGCGAAGAGATACCCACTCGCAAAAGCGACCAGGATGAAAATGATGGTCAGGCAGAACGTTGCGACCGCCATGCCCAGCACCCGGGGCATGACAAGCTGCAGGAATGGATCCACTCCCCGCGATTCGACGGTCTGGACATCCCTGTTGATGGCAAGGACACCCAGTTCAGTCGTCATCGCACTGCCACTGCGAACGATCACTATGAGGTTGATCAGCATCGGGCCAAGTTCACGTGCGACGACTGCAACCAGCAGAGGCCCGAGCAACTGGGATTGTCCGGCTTCACCGGCCCAGAAACTGAGTTGCACCACAATGGACACGCCGACGAATGCTGCCACCGTCCCAACGAACCAGAGGGGTTCGACTCCGATTGCGAGCAACTGACGGGCAAAGGCCTTGCGCACCGGGTTCACCCAGCAACGCCGTTGACCACACGAACCAAGCACGGTTCCGATGACCGCCGCCGCGTGCCGCAACTCGTCCCACTGTGCCCAGGCCGCCCGGCCCATTCCGCAGGCGATGCGATTGAAGTGCCCGAAGGATTCATCGGGAGCTACGTTTGATTCTGCAGGCACGCTCACTTTCCGTTCACATATTGCCTGGCCTGTTACCAGTGTGGATGAGAGCGGGACCGTTCAAAGATCCCGCCATGTCCACGCAGGAGTGAAGCCAGCATTCGCATTCTGAGCACGTTTCTTAGACGGCTTTCCCGACGCTTTCACAGGCTCCACCCCCGCGCCTTTCTGAATCCGCCCATAAAGCTCTTCATGCAAGCCCTCCGCATGTTGCAGATCATCATCCGCGAGTTGTGCCCGCCTCTTTTTGATCAGGCCCCTTCTCCCGTCGCCCTTGAATTCGAGTCTGCTCATGGTGTTTGGTGTTTTGGATTGGCGGCATTCACAGGCAGCCGGCACAGAGACAGAGGCAATCTGCAGCGTGCATGCGGCACACGTGCCATGGGGCAGTTCGATTACTCTTTGACCGAGATGTTATTCTGCACATCCTTCACCCCGACGACCTCCCGTGACAGTTCTCCCGCACGGCTCATCTGCGCACTATTGCTGACAAATCCGCTCAGCTGCACCACGCCTTTGAAGGTGGCGACATTGACGTCATCATACTTGTAGAGTGTGTCCGCCTTCAGCGCGCTTTTGACATGGGATGTCATCCGGTTGTCATCGTAGTATTCGCCAGAGCTTTGCTGGTAACGGCTGCCGGTGGCGCACCCGGACAGGCCCGAGATCAGGCACGATGCGCCCAGAACGATGATCAAGGCCATTACTTTGGAGGGTTGGTTCGATTTTAAACACGTGTTTTTCATGAGGTTTGCTTGGTTTGTTGTTTGCTTGTTTCTCGGAACGCGAAGCGTCCCAAATCTTGATGCTTTGGTGGCTTTTCTGGGCGGGAGACGATCGTTTGCTAAAAGAACTTGGCAACGCCCGCAGCAGGGGCTTTACGGCGCGATTTTTTCGCTCATCCACTGGCGGGCATCCCTGAACCCATCTTTCAACTCGCCGAACCCCTTTCTGAAACCTGCTTTGACATCGCCCCATGCGGATTCGTCAGCATTTCTGACAGCTTCGAGTTGATCCTTCAGCCGGGCTGTCTGATTTCGCAGCATCTGCAATTTGGGTTCAGCCTCGGTTTTGACCTTGTCGCTGGATTTTTCAATCTGGGTGCTGAGAGCATCCAGATCTGTTTCGATCGCCGCCAAGTCTCCCTCCATCTTCGCGAGGAAATCCGGCTTCTGGGCGTAGGCATAGTCCTTCATGTCCTCTGCCGCCGCCTGGGTTTTGGCCTCGACCTTTTCAATCTGCCCGGAGGCGTTTTTTTCTTGATTGCAGCCCGCCACCAAAGCGGCGACGGCCAGGCATGTGATAGACATCTTTTTCATAATCATGTGTTTCTTTTTTGGAAGCTTGCCGCCGGCACAACCAACTAGGCCGCCATCGCTACGTTTCCAGATTCATGCAGCACTGACTGATGCTCTTCCAAAGCCTCGGGGGTGGTGTTTTTGATGATTTCCCTGGCCCGGGCCACTTCTTGCGCCGTGCCATGGGCAATGACCACGAATTTGCCGGTTTTGATGGCGGTTTCATATTGCAGAATGCTGTTTTTCGGGATGCCCAGGCTGAATAGGCCGGCGCCTATCGCGCTCAATCCGCCCACCACCACCGCGCCCTCCAGTGCACCGACGATCCAACCGACGAGAGGACCGGCCACAAGCAACGGCCCAACGCCTGGAATGAGGAACACTCCGGAGCCGAACAACAATCCCCATATTCCTCCCCAGAAGGCTCCCTGCTTTCCCCAGTGCTTCATGCGTTCCCCGGAATTGTAATAGCCGATGACGTGTTCATTCTTGTGCTCGTCGCGTCCGACAATCGACAGTTGCTTCATGTCGAACGAGGAATGCTGCAGCTCCTTGACGGCGGCTTCAGCTTCGGCATGAGACTTGTAAATCGCCACCACGGCATTGCTCTTGTTCTTGGTTATCATATTTATCCGTTTGCTTTGGTGTTTATGGATGTGCAGCTCATGGCACTCTACTCCGGAGGTTGGTGCTCGCCAGACGGGGATGTCCCCAAGGGTAAAAAAGGAAACCACCGGCAGTTGTTGTGAATGGTCGGAGAATCTCTGTTCAACGATGCCTTTGACGCAGCGGTGCTCATACTTCCTTGGAAACCACTGCTGCCAGCCTGAATACGTTATCGGACCAATTCCAGTTCCCTTCCGCCCAAAGCTCGGCGCACGGAAACGAGCACATCCATGCCGGTCTTGACCAGCACCCCTCATCCAGGGCCACAAAAACTTCGCCGTCCGATTCCGTTTCGTAGCTTAGAGTTCCGGGCGCAAGCGCCGCGACGCAGTCCACCCGGTGCGGCAGCAGGCCGAACGCGCCTTCGCGTGTCTCGGGGACAATGCGCGATACGCCGCTTCTCTCGGCAAAGATCTGGAATGGCAGGAGAACCTTAAGATTCATGTTTTCTTCACCTCGCTCATCGTCCCGATCATGTAGAGCGCGCTCTCCGGATAGTCCTTGAATTCGTCGTGTAGAATTCGCTCACGGCCGTCCAGTGCGTCCGCGAGGCTGACGAGTTTTCCTGTGAGGCCGGTGAATTGCTCGGTTGTGAAAAAGGGCAGGGTGAGAAAACGCTCCAAACGGCGCGCGCGGGCGACGACGTTGCGATCCTCCGGCGACAACTGCTCCAAGCCGAGCATGGCTATGATGTCCTTGAGATCCGCATACTGAGGGAGCGTCCGACGGATTTCTTGCGCCAGGGCGTAATGTCGTTCGCCGACAATGCCTGACGTCGCCATCTTGGAACTGGACTGGAGCGGATCAATGGCCGGGTAGAGACCCTCACTCGCCCGTTTGCGCGAGAGCACGGTGGAACCGGAGAGGTGCGAAAATGTATGCACTGCCGCGGGATTGGTAAAATCATCCGCCGGCACATACACCGCTTGAATGGAGGTGATCGCGCCGGTGTCGGTGTTCGCGATACGCTCCTACAACCCCGAAAGCTCCGTGCCCATCGTGGGTTGATAGCCCAGACGCGACGGCATCTGCCCCATCAAACCGGATACCTGCATGCCGGCCTGGAGGAAGCGAAAGATGTTATCCACGAGTAGCAGCACGGTCTTGCCCACACCCGCCCCGCCGAAAAGTCCCGCCTTGCCGCCGCGCTCCAGCGGCACGAGCACATCAATGACCTTGATGCCCGTTTCAAAAATCTCCGGCTTGGTGGAACGATGGGCCAGCGGCGGCGGCGCACGATGCACGGAACGCCATTGAACATCCGCCAGCGCTGGCTCGCGATCAATGGCGTTGCCAAACACATCGAACATCCGTGAGAGAATGGCCTTGCCGACCGGCGTTTTCAACGGTCCGCCCATGTCCTCCACCGGCATGCCGCGCATCACGCTGCGCCAGCACTTCGATGACGATCGCATGTTCCGCTCCTGCGTGCAGCACCGGGTAGATCGGCGGCAAATGACCATCGAACCGGATATCCACGACGCTGCCGCGCACCGAGACGACCGTGCCCGGATTCGCCGGCACATCTTGGCTTTCGGCCAATGCCCGTGGACCATTTGTTTCTGCAGTGCTCATTTCATCGGCGGTTCAACCGCGGTGCTTCGCCCCTTCTCGAAGACCCGATCCGTCGCTCTACCGGAAAGCGGGCAAGGCACGAGATTGTTGACGGATGATCTCACGGCTTTGGGGAACTCTTTTGAACTTTGCTCTTGTTCCGCAGCGCGCTTGTAATCGCCCATCCGCCAATC
>CAYQCZ010000029.1:0-16521 GCA_964415955.1 uncultured Verrucomicrobiota bacterium
CGAGGCCGCCAGCATCCGCACGGAGGAATTCATCAACGCCTTCGATTATCACGATCCCGAGCCGACCGGCGGCGCACCCATCGGTTTTGCCTGGGAGCGCGCGCGCTATCCCTTCGCGCATGATCGTGATCTCGTCCGCTTCTCGGTGAAGACCGCCGCGAGCGGGCGCGTGAACGGCCGCCCGCTGAACATCGTGCTGCTGATCGACAACTCAGGCTCGATGGAGCGCGCGGATCGCGTGGCCATCCGCGAGCAATGCCTGCGTGTGCTGGCCTCGCAGTTGCAGGCGCAGGATCGCATCAGCGTGGTGTCCTTCGCGCGCACGCCCCGGCTCTGGGTGGACGGCCAGCCGGGCAACCAGGCCGGTGATTTGTCGAAGCGCATCGGCAGCCTCACCCCGGAAGGCGGCACGAATCTGGAGGAGGCGATGAACCTCGCCTATCAGACGGCCCTGCGCCATTTCCTGCCGAACGGCATCAACCGCGTGGTGCTGCTCACCGACGGCGCGGCCAACCTCGGCGACGTAGAACCGGAGTCGCTCAAGAAGAAAGTGGAGGCGAACCGCAAACAGGGCGTGGCGATCGATTGCTTCGGCATCGGATGGGAGGGTTACAACGATGACCTGCTGGAGGCGCTTTCACGCAATGGCGACGGGCGTTACGGCTTTGTGAACACACCGGCCGCGGCAGCCACGGACTTTGCCGGTCAACTGGCGGGCGCGCTCAAGGTGGCGGCGGCGGATGTGAAGGTGCAGTTGGAATGGAATCCGAAGCGTGTCACGACGTGGCGGCAGATCGGCTATGCGAAGCATCAGTTGAAGAAGGAGCAGTTCCGCGACAACACGGTGGACGCCGCGGAGATCGCCGCCGCGGAGGCGGGCAACGCGCTTTACACCGTGCAGGTGAATCCGACGGGCGAAGGTCCGCTGGGCACCGTGCGCGTGCGTTTCCGCGTTCCTAACACGAACGACTATCGCGAGCACGAATGGCCGCTGGCCTACAACGGCCCGGCGAAGGCGCTGGACGAATCGAGCAACGCCCTGCGGCTGGCCGGAACGGCGGCGGCCTTCGGCGAAATGCTGGCGTCGAGTCCTTTCGCTGGCGAGGTGACACCGGAGCGATTGCTCAAACTGGTGGCGGGAATCCCGGAGCAATACCCGGCGGATCCCCGTCCAAAGCAGCTGGAGTGGATGATCCGCCAGGCGCGGAGCCTTGGTGTGAGGTGACAGCGTGGATTGATGGAGCAATGAAGTGGAAATGTGATTATGAAGACGAAACTGGTGAAGCAAATCGGCAAAGGGATGGAAGCATGCGCTTCTGGCGTGAGGCATTTGTCGTCATGCGTTTGCGCTGTCCTTCTTGCGGAGGCTCTTTTGTCACCGTTCACCTCAGGCGCTGCGCAGGCGGAGTTGAAGGACCTTTCCATCAACGGTGGCGTTCAGGACGGCAAGGCAAGGCTCGTCATCGAGGCGCAACTGTCCGGGCTTTCTGGCGGCGACAGGGAGAAACTGCTGTTCGCCACCGCGCTGAACCACTCGGTTGCCATCACACGCGCGAAGCACACGCACACGTTCGGTGCCATATTCGACATCCTCCAGGGCGAGCCCAGGGAAATCGCGCTGACGATCAACGGCATCGGCGACATCAAATCCGTCACGGGCGTGGACCTGCTTGACTGGAGCGTGCGACAGGAGACGAACAACGTGCGCTCACTCGTGCTGCGGCCACGCAAGACCGGGAAGCCACCCGCACAACTGGCGGTGACCATCGTCGCCGAGCGCGAACTGCCCGGTCAGACCTGGCGCAATCCCGTTCCGTTGCTGACGCTGGCACCGCCGCATGCGGCATTGTTTCAGGGTTACTTGAAAGTGGAAGGCACGCCCGAGCTGAACCTTGTTGCGACGAACTCCAGCGGGCTTGTCCCCATCGAGCCGAAGTTCCTCCCCGAGGCCCTGCGCGGTGCCCCCAAGCCCGATGCCGCTGACCCGCTCGCATTCCGCTTCCACGGTTCCGGCTACGCGCTCGGATTAAACGCCACCTTTGCCGATCCCGAGGCCCGTCGCATCGTCCTGCGCGACTTCAGCCTCAACGGCACGCTTGGGGAGGACAACGCGTCCTTCACACTCATGACCAGGGTGCACGTGAAGGATCCGCGCGGAGGCTCGATCAACCTGCTGTCAGGCGGCGTGGCATTGACGGAGGTCACCCGCAGCAGCGACTGGCGGATCAAGTTCGAGAACGGCCAGTTCGTGGCGGTGTTCGACAGGCCGGGTGAGTTTCCATTGCAACTCAAGTTCGATGCAGCCATGCGGCGGAATGCGGGCTGGCACAGCGTGGGTTTCAAGGTTCCCCCCAGCGCCTTGCAGCCGGTGACACTTTCCGGACTTGCGGCAGACACGCAGTTTGAATTCACCGGTGCCGCGCGCCCCGAACGCGAAGGCGAGTTGTTCAGGAGCTACCTGCCCCCGGACGGCACCGTGAAGCTGGCGTGGAAGGAGTCGAAACGTGAGTCCGAGGGCAAGTTGTTCTACGCCGCGGAGATGCTGTCGCAGGTGGGCATCGCCTCGGGTTTGATGCGTCAGGTCGCGTTGGTGGAGGGGAAGATCATGCAGGGCGAACTGAACAGCGTGACGCTGCTGGTGCGCGGCCAGGGAAACATCACCGCCGTGCAGGGCGCGGATGTGTTGTCGTGGAACTTCGGGCCGGCGGCGGATGAGGAGGAGCGCAGGCTGGTGGTGCGGTTCAACCAGCCCCAGAAGGAGGGCTTCCTGCTGCAAGTGCAGATGCAGACCGAACTGGGGGCGTTTCCGCAGTCCGTGGATGCGATGCACCTGCGGCCAGAAGGCGCGACACGCTTCGCCGGTCACATCCGCGTGGTGAACGAGGGTGCGGTGCGGCTGGAAGTCGTGCAATCCACCGGGCTTTCGCAGATCTCGCCGGGGCAATTTCCCGAGAACGGCGCGACCAAGGCATTGTTCGCGTCAACGGGCAATCAGCAGTTCGCGTTCCGGTTTTCCAGCGCGGACCATGCGTTGCGCATGCAGGCCGACAACGTGCTGCCCGAGGTGGGCGTGTCGCAACTTCTGGCGTATCACCTGGGCGAAACCGAACTGACCATCGACGGCGAGTTCGAGCTGGACATCCGTGAAGCGCCGTTGCGCGAGGTGATCCTCCATGTGCCGGGGGGCTACGCCATCGCAGGCCTGGGTGTGCAGGGCTTGAGCGATTATTTCCTCACCGAACCCGCAGGCCAGACCAATGCTGAATTGCGGCTCGTGTTCGGCGCACCCATCAGCGGACGGCAGGTCATTTCGGTCCGGCTCGAACGCAACGGTGCACTGGGCCAGCCGGTGTGGAACCTGCCGCGTGTCGGGGTGGCGAAGGCGAAGACCACACGCGGGCACATCGGCGTTTCGGCGGATGCGGGGCTGCGGCTGACTGCGGATCGCACCATGGGATTGACGGACATCGCGACGGCGTTTTTCCCCCGGAAGATTGAAGGCATTCAGGCCGCGTTTCGCCTGAGTGAGGCGGGCTGGGAGGCGGCGATGCGTGTCGAACGTCTGCCGCAGTCGGTCCAGGCGGATGTGTTCCACCTGTTCTCGATTGGTGAAGGCATCGCCTACGGGAGCAGCACCATCAACTTCACGATTTCCGGCGCGCCGGTGTCCTCGTTCCTCATTGCGTTGTCGGACGAATACTTCAACGTGGAATTCACCGGGAAGGATCTTCGCAGCAACTGGCAGAAGACGGCCAACGGCTACCTCGTGACGCTCAACACACCGGTGGCCGGCGCCTGCACATTGCTCGCGACTTACGAACGGCCGTTCAAGGCGTCCGGCGACACCCTCGCGTTCACTGGGGCGCGACCGGTCGATGCTCAAAGCGAACAGGGCCACACGTTGATCGTGAGCGCGTATCAGTTCGACGTGAAGACCGCCGATGTTTCGCCGGGCCTGCTGCCGTTGGAAACCGCGGAGGTGCCCGGAGAATACCGGCTGTTCTTCGATGCGCCGATTCTCAAGGCCTACCGCTACACGGCGCGTCCGTTCAACCTGCAGCTCGCGCTCAAACCACTGGCGCAGGGCGAGACCGTGAGCCTGGTGGTCGATCGCGCGGTGCTGTCCACACGCATTTCCAAGGACGGCGAGGTGCTGACGGACGCACGCTATTTCGTGAAGAACCGGGGGAACCCGCACATCGCCTTGAAGCTGCCTGCCGGAACGGCGCTCTGGTCCGCGACGGTAAACGGTGCGACCGTGGTGCCGGTCAGAGATGGTGACAGGAATCTGATCCCCCTGCCCCAGCGTGCGGATCCGAACACCGTCCAGCAGCTCGACCTGAAACTGGCCTCGCGTTCAGACACCCCGTCGCGTGTCACGGTGCTCGCGCCCATTGTGGACGCACCGGTGCTCCTGGCCGAATGGAGGCTGTCCCCCGATGCCGCACAGAGGCTGCTCTACCGGGGCGGTTCGCTGGTTCCAGTCGATGGCGTGGCGGACGTTTCCGGATTCGCAGGACTTGCGAAGATGGTCCGGCACCCTGACGTGGTGACGGAGATGCTGATGCTCCTTGCGCTGGTATGTTTTGCCGCGTGGGCATGGCGGTGGGCCAGCCGGGAAGGCGCGCACCGATTCAGCGTGCGGCACACCGGCGGTTCGGTGGTCGGTCTGCTGGCCTGCGGCATGGCGTGCGTCCTGTTCCTCCAACTGGCGGACCAGGCGGTGCGGCAGAGACAGCCGTCACCGTCCGAGCTGGCCTTCCTTGCACCGGTCCAGCAAAAGGCGAGCGAACTGAAGGTGGAGGTGGCCAACATCCCGCTGGAGGCGGGTGCCGGGGTGGAACTTCAGCAGGCATGGCCGGCCGCTCTCGCATTGCTGGCCTGGGCATACGCCTTCTTCAGCATGAACCGGGAAAGCCGCCCGCATGGCATCACGCTGGGATGGACACTGCTAGCCTGGGCGGCCTTGCGGTGGCCGAATGGAGCGGAGGTGTTCATGTTCCTGCTGGCCGGGTTTCTGGTGGTTCACGTGCTGATGCCTCCGTTCCGTGCCTTGTTTAATGTTCCCCGCGCCCCCGGCAGGCCGTCCGACGGCAACGCTGCGGCGGTCACGGCGTCAATCCTGCTTGGCGGTCTTGTGTGGCTGGGATGCAGCGGGGCCACGGAAGCGGCACCTCAAACATCCCCCATGCCAGCCGTCTCCCGCATTCCAGAGCCGGGGATTGCCGAGTCGGTGATTCAAGACATTCGTGTGGAGGACGGGTTCGTCATGGCGAGGGCCAAAATCCGCTGGCATGCCACCCAGGGGCAGATGCTGCCGGTGCTGCTCGACCCTGCGGTGTTGACCCGGGCCGCATATCCGACGAACGCACTGTCGATGATCGAGACGTTCAGCGGCAGACGGACGCACCAATTCATCGCCAGAACGGATGGTTCCCATGACATCGAACTGCAATACCAGCTCCACGTGACCGATCGCAAGGGCGAGCCCGGTTTCGAGCTTCCGACTCAATTTGGCCTGGTGAACCGCGTCACCCTCACACTGCCGGGGATGGACGTCGATGTCTCCGCACAGGGAGCGGCGTCCGTACAGCGCGGACAAACCACGGGCGGCACAAGAGTCACACTGGTGCTGTCCCCCGCTCCGAATGCGTGGATCGCCTGGAAGCCGCGCAGCCGGGATGTGAAGAGGGAGGCGGCCGTTTTCTATGTGGAAACGCATCAATTGTTCGCACCGGCGGCGGGTGTCATCGAGGGCGTTCACCAGGTGCAGGTGCGTCCGGCACAAGGGGAACTGGGCGAGCTGGTGCTCGATGTGCCTGCCGGAACAACCATCACGGACGTGCTGGACCCCATCCGTGCGGGCGTTGTGCAGGTCAATGAAAAGCAGTCCGCCGCGCCTTCGATCATCAGCTTGTGGCGGTTCGACCCGGACACGCGCAAACTGCGCATCGGATTCAATCCTCCGCAGTCACGTCCGTTCACCGTGTTCGTCCGATCGCAAGTCACGACCGGTCCGTTGCCATTCGAGCAGGGCGCGAAGCTGATCGCGGTGCAAGGCGCGGCTGGCCAGCTGGATTCCGTCGGCATCGCCACCGGTGCCGAGGTGCAGCTCGACAACGTCCTCACGGAAGGCCTGACGATGATCAATCTGGAGGATTTCCCGGCGATGCCGCTGCATCCCCTGCGCGGGCAGATCGCCGGACTGACCCTGCGCCGGGCCTTCCGCACCAGCGAGGCAAAGGGTTCCGCAACCGTGAAGGCGTCCCCTGTCGAGCCTGACGTGCGTGTCGAGACGCAGGAGACATTGTCCCTCGGCGAAGACCGCTCCCTGCTGGCCGTGAACGCCACGGTGGTGGTCACGCGCGCCGGCATCTTCCGTGTGAGTTTTGTGCTGCCTGCGGGCATGGACGTGGAATCCATCAGCGGCGGGGCGCTCAGCCATTGGACCGAGTTGAAGACGGATGAAGGGCGCGTCATCACCCTGCATCTCAAAGGCAAGACCGAAGGCCAGCAGCAGTTCGCCGTGAACCTGGTGGGGCCCGGATGGAAGGCGGGCAAGGGCATCGAAGCCCCCCGCGTGACGTTCCGCGAAGCCGGCAAGCAGCGCGGGCAGCTCGTGGTCGTGCCCGAGCAGGGCATGCGCCTGCAGGTGGCGACACGCGACAGCGCCACACAACTGGACCCGCAGAAGTCCGGCATCCGCCAGAAGGGCGTGCTGGTGTTCCGTTTGTTGCAAAACGACTGGAAGCTCGCCCTTGATGTCGAGCAAGTCGATGCCTGGGTCCAGGTGACCGGCCTGCAACATGTGAGCGTGACCGAAGCTCAGGTGAAAGTGGCCGCGAATCTCCAGTATCAGATCGAAAACACCGGCTTGAAGTCACTGCGCGTGCTCGTGCCCGCAAATGCAGAGGGGCTGCGGTTTCGCGGCGATCAAGTCGCAGACTTCCTGCCCGTTCAAGGTGCCCCGACGAACAACATGCAGACCTGGGAGGTGAAACTGCACCGCAAAGTCATCGGCAAGCATCTGTTGCAGGCGACCTGGCAGACGCCCCTGGCAGGCACGGCGTCCAACCTTGTGGTGCATGGCGTGCAGGCGGTGGATGCCAATCTGCAGCGCGGCTTTCTTACGGTGCAGTCCGGGGGACGGATTCAGGTGCGTCCCGGCACGTTGCCCGCGGCATTGCAAGGTTCCGAGTGGCAGAGCATCCCCAGGCCGTTGATGCAGGACATCCCGGCGGGCGCGGCGAATCTCACCTTCCGCCTGGTGGAACCGGCCTTCGGGCTGCCGCTCCAGCTCGAACGCCACCTGCCGGCGCAACTGCTTCCGGCGCGCGTCAACAGCGTGACACTGACCTCCGTGATCTCCGATGAGGGCGTGATGCTGACACAGGTCAAGATGGACATCGTGCCCGGCGACCTGCGGATGCTGAAGTTCACGTTGCCGGCGGAGTCCGCATTCTGGTTCGGCTTCGTGAATCAAAAGGGCGTCTGGCCGTGGCGCGAGGGCGGACGCATCGAGGTTCCATTGGAACAGCAGTCGCGCGCCGACAAGCCGACGACCGTGGAACTGTTCTATTCCAGCAGGATCGGCGATCCTGGCGGCTCGCGCCTTGATCTCGCATTGAACGGCCCCCGGTTCGAACTCCCGCTGGAAAACATCACCTGGCAGGTCTATCTGAACGAGAAATGGCAGCTCCACGACTGGAGGGGCACGTTGCAGTTGCAGGACGACACCTTCACCGCCGCGCCTGCAAACGTGGATGTGCAGTCCTATCTGCAAAGCGAGGCGATGATGAACCGTGCGAAGCTGAAGAACGCGGAGGAAATGCTGAGCCTGGGCAACACGCTGCTGGAAAAGGGCGATCCGCAGCAGGCGCGCCGCGCCTTTCAGAGCGCGTATGGGCTCAGCTCCCAGGACAACGCCTTCAACGAGGATGCGCGCGTGCAGTTGCACAACCTCAAGCTGCAACAGGCGTTGCTGGGGCTGAACTACCGCCAGACCGCCGCCGGTGGCGAGGCCGCAGCCGCTCCGGGCAGCCTGCGCGACCTGCGCAGCCGCAATGACGTGACCTACACGCAGCAGGAGGCCAGGCAGGTGATCGACGCCAATTCCGCCGAGGACAACGCCGCCCTCATGCGACTGGCCGAGCGCATTGTGCAACAGCAGGACGCCGCCCTGCCGAATCCGACCGCCATTCATGCAGCCATCCCGCAGCATGGCCGCCTGCTGACCTTCGGCCGGACGGTGATGGTGGACACCCAGTCGGACCTGAGCCTCAACCTCCAGATCGACGCCCTGCGTGCCGCGCCCACGGGCATGCGGCTGGCCATGATGGTTTCGATCTTTTCAGGTTTCGCGTTGCTGGCATGGCTGGGAGGAAGGCTGGCAAGGCGCAAGGCGGCATAAGCGCATCGCCCTGGCCGGGCCGCCTGGAATCCGCGTCTTCGGTCAAAGCTTCTCGCAGTTCGAGGCGAACCAGGGAAGGCACGGTTCAAATCATTTGTCTCCAAAGCCCGACTGGCGTCCTGCCGTGATGATATCGGCTCTAACAACGGGCCCCGCCTGTCCCGCAGTGGCAATCAATTCGAATCAATTCGAAGGGTTGCCTGCCCGGCGCACGTCCATTAACGTCTGGTTCAATGCCACGTTTCGCATCCATGTTTGCGGCTGCGTCCGCGATGACCCTGCTGGTGGTGCCTGCAATCCTTGCAGCGGACACACAGCGCACTTTCACCAAGGACATCCAGCCCATTCTTCAAAAATACTGCCTGGACTGCCATGATGCGGAATCGAAGAAGGGCGGCCTCGATCTTTCCTCATTAAGCTCCGATCTCGCTGACTCCAGGACCTTCGAGCGGTGGGTGGCCGTTCATGACCGCGTGGCCTCCGGTGAAATGCCGCCACCGAAGAAGGCACGTCCGTCCTCCGCTGAACAAAAGCGCCTGCAATCCGCCCTGAGCAATGCCTTGACTGATGCCGACAAGCTACGCGCCGAACAATCCGGCCGGGCCGTGATGCGGCGGATGAACCGCTACGAATACGAGAACTCCCTTCGCGATCTGCTGGGAGCGCCGTGGTTGCAGATCAAGGACATGCTTCCCGAGGACGGCGAAGCACACCGTTTCAACAAGGTGGGCGAGGCGTTGGACGTTTCGCATGTGCAGATGGCGCGTTATCTGGCGGCGGCGGACTACGCCCTGCGCGAAGTGATCGCAACTTCGATGACACCGCCCAAGCCGGAGGTGGTGAAGCATTACGCGCGCGACCAGCGGTATCTGGCCCGGCGCATGACCTACAGCGTGTTCAACCGCAGCCCGGAGCGTGCGACCTTTGCGATCATCGACTTCAAGGCGGATGTGCCCGTGGTGGAGGGCAAGGCACCCGTGACCGTGGGGCCGGACAATCCCGAGATGCGCGAGCGCGAGGCCTTCGGCGTGGTGGCGGGCGCGTATGAACCCATCGAGCCGAAGTTCGACAACTTCCGCGCGCCCCAGTCCGGCCACTACAAACTGCGTTTCAACGGCTTCACCTTCTGGGCCGGGCCGGACAGCACCAACCGCTGGTGGCGGCCCAGCCGGACGGACATTTCAAAAGGCCGTCGCGACGAACCCGTGGGCATCTACGCCGAGACGCCGCCGCGCCTGATCCGCAAGCTCGGCAGCTTCGATCTGACGCCGGAACCATCCGTGCAGGAACTGGACGTGTATCTGCTCAAGGGTGAAACCATCCAGTTCGATGCCGCGCGGCTGTTCCGATCCCGTCCGCCAAACTGGCACAATCCGCTCGCCGAAAAGGACGGCCAGCCCGGTGTCGCCTTCCGCTGGATGGAGGTGGAAGGTCCCATATTTGAAGCGTGGCCCTTGAACGGCCACCGCTTGTTGTTCGGCAATCTGCCGGTCAAGCCGCTGCCAGGCGGCGGTGTGGATGTCACCACGGAAAATCCGAAGCGCGATGCAGAACATCTGCTGCGCGGATTTGTGGCGCAGGCCTGTCGCAGGCCTCTTGCCGAGACGGATTTTCAGCGGTTCCTCTCCGTGGCCCATCATGCCATCGACACCGGCAGCCCGTTTGCCGAGGCCATGATCGCCGCCGGTTCCGCCGTGCTGTGTTCACCTGCCTTTGTGACGCTGGAGGAAAAGCCCGGACGGCTGGACGACCATGCACTGGCGACACGACTGTCCTATTTCCTCTGGAACTCGGGCCCGGACAAGGAACTCCGGTCGCTGGCGGTCAAAGGTGAACTGCATCAAAACAAAGTCCTGCGCCAGCAGACGGAACGCATGCTGGCCGATCCGCGATCGCGCCGGTTTGTGGACGCCTTTCTGGATTACTGGCTGGACCTGCGCAAGGCCAACGCCACATCGCCCGATGCGGGGCTGTATCCGGATTATTACCTCGACGACCTGCTGGTGGAGTCCGCCGTGGAGGAGACACAGTTGTTCTTCATCGAACTTCTGCGCGGTGATTTGCCGGCGCGGAACATCGTCCAATCGGACTTCACCATGTTGAACGAAAGACTCGCCCAGCATTACGGCCTGCCGCCTGTGCAGGGCGTTTCACTGAGGCGCACTCCGCTTCCCGAGGATTCCCCGCGCGGAGGACTGATCACGCAGGCCAGCGTGTTGAAAGTGACGGCCAACGGCACCACCACGTCGCCCGTGTTGCGCGGTGCGTGGATCATGGAACGCATCATCGGCCAGCCACCGCCGCCACCGCCGCCCAGCGTTCCCGCTGTGGAACCGGACATCCGCGGTGCCAGCACCATCCGCGAACAACTGGACAAACACCGCAGCCAGGCCAGTTGCAACGCCTGCCACGCGAAGATCGATCCAGCGGGTTTTGCGCTGGAAAACTTCGACATCCTCGGCGGCTGGCGCGCCCGATACCGGGCGCTGGGTGAGGGCGAGCGTCCGCCCGGCTTTGGCAAGAACGGCCAGCCCTTCGAGTTTCATTATGCGCAGCCTGTGGATTGCTCCGGCGAGCTGCCCGATGGCCGCAAGTTCTCTGACATCCGCGACCTGAAACGCCTCCTGCTCGAAGATGAACGCCTCATCGCGCGCAACCTGGTGAAGCAATTGACCGTCCACGCCACAGGGGCAGCCGTGCGCTTCGGCGACCGTCCCGAAGTGGAACGAATCCTCGACCGTGCCAGCTCCAGCCACTACGGTGTCCGCACACTGGTGCATGAGCTTGTGCAAAGTGAGTTGTTCCGCAGGAAGTAATCAGTTATCAGTAAGCAATCATCAGTGATCAGTTATCAGAACCAAGCCATGTCAACGCAGCTTCAATACGTCCGGCACTTCAAGGAGCTGGAGGTCTATCGGCGGCAGCGTGAATTGGCGAAGTCAGTCTTTGCTCTGACAAGGTCGTTTCCACGTGAAGAGCAGTTCTCTCTCACAGATCAACTGCGGCGCTCATCCCGATCCATTGGTGCGCAAATCGCGGAGGCGTGGGCCAAGCGGCTTTATCCAAAACACTTTATCAGCAAGCTCACAGACGCAGACGGCGAGCAGTTGGAAACACAACACTGGATCATGGAGGCGGCCGACTGTGCTTACCTGGGTGGGACGGAGTCAGAAAGACTGCTGGGCTTGTGCGAAGAGATCGGGCGCATGCTGGGTTCCATGATGCGCAAAGCGAAATCCTTTGCCTCTCAAGACTATGCCCTGCACGAAGAACCACCACCCTACGTGGCCAATCCGGCTTCTGACTCAACTTGCTGACCACGGCAACCACTGATAACTGACAACTGTTCACTGATCACTCCCCATGAAAACATCCTTCATCTCCACCCACCGCGCCATGGCACGCCGTCAGTTCCTGCGCAATGCCGGCGTGGCGCTGGGATTGCCGCTGTTGGACGCCATGACGCCGGCCTTCGCCCGCGAAAGTGTGGCAACGCAACCTCCACGTCGCATGCTGGGCATCTGCAACAACCTGGGTTTGCTGCCGGAGCACTTCTTCCCGCAGGGCGCTGGACGTGATTACAAGCCGTCACCCTATCTCGAACTGCTCCGCGAGCATCGCAGGGATTTCACCGTGTTCAGCGGCGTGTGGCATCCGGACGTCGATGGCGGACACCCGGCGGACAACTGTTTCCTCACCGCAGCGCCGCATCCCGGCAACGCCGGTTTTCGCAACACCATTTCACTCGATCAATACATCGCTGAACAAATAGGTCATCTCACCCGTTTCCCTTCACTCACGCTCGGGGTGAACATCCAGCAGGGCATCCGCAGCCTTTCATGGACGGGCGCAGGCGTGTTGATTCCCTGCGAGGAAAGCGCCGCCAGCGTGTATCGCCGGCTGTTTCTTCAAGGCACGCCGGAGGAAGTCGCCCGGCAGGTCCGCAAGCTGGAACTGGGCGAGAGCATCATGGACGCCGTGGCCGGACAGGCGAAGGATTTGCAGCGCACGCTGGGCGCGCGTGACCGTGACCGTCTGGATCAATACCTCACCGGCGTTCGCGACCTGGAACAGCGCCTCGTGGCCGCACGCGAATGGGAGCACCGTCCAAAACCAAAGACCACCGCCCCTGCCCCGCTCGATCCAGCCGATCCACGCGCCTACATGGACAAGGTCCGCCTCATGTATGACATGGCGCGCCTGGCGTTTGAAACCGACTCCACACGCCTGATCACACTCATGCTCGACAGTGTGAACTCGCCCGCCATCGATGTGGAAGGCGCGGAGATCACCGACGGCTACCACAACCTCTCGCACCACGGGAAATCCACGACGAAGCTGAAACAACTCCAGGCGATCGACGAATGGCACATGCGCCTGCTGGCAGAGATGTTCGGCAAGTTCAAGGGCGTGAAGGAAGGCGGGGAAACGCTCCTTGACCGTTCGATGATTCTTTACGGCAGCAACCTGGGCAACGCCAACACCCACGTCACCACCAACCTGCCCGTGCTGTTTGCAGGTGGCGGCTTCAGGCACGGCCAGCACCTGGCCTTCGACACCGAGCGCAACTACCCGCTGCCCAATCTCTTCGTCAACATGCTCCAGCGCTTCGGATTGGAGACCGACAAGTTTGCCACCAGCACCGGCACCATGCGCGGGCTGGAGATGGTTTGAAGGTTGTGAGCGAAGAGTTGGCGCCTGAGTCGGCGCAAAGCGTGTCGAAATGAGCTTGGTGAACGACTGGTGACTCCACGGCATCAACTGGTTGCCACAGGAGAGAGTTTCCCAGAGGCTGCCATGTCATTTGGAAATGGCAGGAACAGGAGGGCGATGGGGAATTCCGATGCTTTGTATCCAAGCCCCGCTGGTGGTGGAATAACGGTTGTAAGCCTCATCACCCAGGAGCCGGCTGAGTGACGCCTGTGTTTCCTTCTGGACCGCTTGTAAAGCCGCCTGACGCGCCTCGTCAGACAGGGTTGCATCCGTGCGCAGCTTCATGACCTGCTGTTCGGCCAGGCGTTTGATTTCGTAGGTCTGATTGGCCACATCCTTGGAAAGATTTTGCCCGGTCACAAAATCTTGCATCTGCCTGTAATAAGGATCCTGTCCACGCTGGTAGTCTGCATAGCGCTTCGCCCCAAGCTGCTCCGCCAGGATCGCCTGTGCACGTTGCTGCGTTTCCATGCGCTGCCGCATCAAATCCGGATTGCGCATCTCATCCAAGGTGGGCACGCCGAAACCGCGTTGCATGTCGGAATGCGCGCGGAAAATGGCCAGATACTCTGCCTCGGTGGGATCAAAGCCTCGCAGTTGTGAGCGCAAGCCAAACGCCAGGTCAGAAGCCCTGACCTGATACTGGTCATACTCCAGGGGTGTCAGCAGCTTCTTCAATTCCGCCTCTTCCCACTCGCGCATGCTTCTCAATTCCCTGGATTCATCGGCAGTGTATGGCCTGGGGGCCCCCATCCGGGCACGGATTTCGCGGCTCTTCTCCGAGACCTGGTCCTTGATCTCACGAATGCGGTCGAGCTTTTCCGGTGACAGGAAGGAAAGCATCGTTTCCATGTGGTCCGTTGGCGAGAGGTGAAACTGCTGCTTCTGCATCTCCCGATCCAGGCTGATGCCCAGGAGTTCCCGCACCAGTTCCCGCTTCTCCTTCTCCATGGCCTGCCGCTGCACGGTGATGTTGCGTTCGTAATAGTCGGCGTTGGCGTCCCAGGGATCCCAGTAATGAATGCCCTCTGACGGTTTCATCATGGACTTCCACCGTGCTGAATAGAGCTTGTTGATGTCGGCAATGATGATGTCACGGATGGTTTCTTCCGGACACCCAATGGCCCGCAGCCGCACGATGTATTCCTTGAAATCCGGCGATTCGACCGTTCGCCAGTCCTGCCGATGTGTCTTCCCCGCAAGGGCGACTTCCCGGGTGTTTGTGACAGTCTGAACCGTGGCCTTGCCAGCCTGCTTGCGCGGAGACTGTCCGACAGTATCCACGCGCGGAGGCGTGGAGTCCGGGAGCACCCACAAATAACCGGCCAGCCCAAGGTTCAGGACGACCGAGAGTGTAAATACAACGCGTGTGTTCATAATGTTATCACCGGCCCATGTTCCGCAGCCAATGCCCTCGTCCGCGCTCGTAATTCTGAAATGCCTCGGCCCCCATCAATTCGCCTAGCATTGTCCGCGTTTCTTTGACAATCGCCTGATGGGCCGCCTGGCGCTGCTCCGGCGTGAGGCTGGCATTGGCCTGCAGTTGCATGACATGCTGTTCGGTCATGGTCTTGATTTCATACGCCTGCTTGGCGACATCCTTGGACAAGCCCATTTGCTGGGCGAAACGATACAAGTCGCGAAAGTCTGGATTCCTGGTTTTTTGGTATTCCGCGTAGCGTTGTTCGCCCAGCGTGGCTCGGATGCGCTCCTCCATGGCCTTCTGCGCCTCGGCGCGCACCTTCAAGTGTTCCGGATCGCGCGGATCGCCCGTGTAGCTCTTGAACTTGTTGTTGAGTTCGGTCTGCGCCCAGAAAACCGCTTCAAATTCCTCCCGTGAGGGGTCGAAACCCAGAAGCGATGACCGGACGCTGTTGGCGGTGGCCGAAACACGCAGCACATACTGGTCGAATTCTTCCGGGGTCAGGGTGGCGCGCATTTCCGACTGCTCTTTGGCACGGGCCTGGGCGATGGCTTCGCGGTCAACTGGGGTCAGATTGCCCTTGGCCCGGTCGGTGATGGCCTGGACTGTATCGCGTGACTCTTTCCGCAATGCCTGAATCTTCTCCCTTTTGCCGGGCGGCAGGAATTCCATCAGGGCGTCTTCACGATCCAGCCATGTCCACCGCAACTCGGACTTACGCCGTTCCTCCTCCACATCGACTCCCAGCAGATCCTTGATGAGTTCGCGCCGCTCAGCGTCCAAGTCGCGGCGTTTGGCGGCCATGTCGGGGTTGTTGAACTGCTCATTCACATCCCAAGGCTCCCAGTATCTGACCGTGGCAGGTGGTGTAAGCATCGCCCGCCATTTGGCTGCGTAGAGTTTGTTCACGTCGGCGATGATGATGTCCCGGATGGTTTCCTCCGGACAGGCGACAGCCCGCAGACGGGCAATGTATTCCTTGAAGTCCGGCGACTCCACCGTGCGCCATTCCAGCGGGATGATTTCATCTGGCAAACTTGTCTCCCGTGTTTCGGTGATAGTGCGAACGAGGGTCTTGGGCTTGTTTGACGCGCCGTCAGTGTGCCTGGAGAAGTCAGGAGGGCCGGAGATGCGTGGCTGCCTCAACGCCAGAATCAAGAGGCATGCGTTCAGAACCAACGAACACACGAGAAATGATTTAACCTTCATTGGATTATGGGGCACGCTACTGCTGCCGCGATCGGATGCAAGCGCTTTTGCGCAGGGCAGACACATCGATAACTCAAGCAACCAATGCGGGTTTGGTCGCGCTGCCAACAAACAATCAAGCCCGCTTCCACAGGTGCCCTGAACCCCAACAGTCGTGTTCAGTCCTTGTTTTGAAAGCGGTTATGCAAAGCACGACGGCTCGCAGCGGGAGGCTTTCCTCCTTTTGATGCGTCTGCCCTGCCTTTTGGTCGGCCAGTCCAGACAACTTCTTCGATTCCCTGTCAATCTGGCGTTATTGAAGGATTGAAAGCGGTGGAGGGCCACCGCAGTCCATGACGCTGGCGCGTTTGCCATGGCGCTGGGTGAACGCGATAGCGTCTTGGAGTGCGCCAGTCCTCTGGCGCTTTGGAATGGGGCGCAGAGATTTCCACTTCCCTTCTAAACCCGCCGACATCATCGTCACATCATGCCCGAACCGAAAATGCCCTGGCCGCACGCTCCTACTCATCAGCTCGGCGAACGCGGCACTTATTTCGTCACGGCTTCAACCCTCCACAAGGAGCATCACTTTCGCGGCGCACGGCGGCTTCGCGTGTTGCAACGAGGCTTGTTGAACGTGACCGCGCAGTTTGGCTGGCAGTTGGAGGCATGGGCGGTCTTCTCGAATCACTATCATTTTGTCGTGCATTCCCCCTCAGATGCACTGGATGCCTCTAGGGAGCCGCTGAATAAAGGGGGGTTTTCAGATTTGGGTGATGGAATGGCG